>NZ_JAELTK010000024.1:0-72104 GCF_016428765.1 Delftia sp. ASV31 | reverse complement strand
CCCCCCCCCCCCCCCCCCCCCCCCCCCCCCCCCCCCCCCCCCCCCCCCCCCCCCCCCCCCCCCCCCCATTTACTGACACCGCGACCCCCGAGCTCTACACTGTTCGCATTTCGTCGGCAGCCCCCCCCCCCCCCCCCCCCCCCCCCCGACATCCAGTTACTGGAGAACAACTCGACAACGGCCATCTGGGATCTGAGCGGCCCGTCTGCGCCTGTCAACCTGCAATCAGGAACCAATACGCTCAACTACATCGCCAGGTACTACGTGGCTGCCGTGCCCCTTGCCTCAGGAGAGGCGAATGCTGAAGCGACTTTCACCATGAACTATCAATAGGCAGTCCACCGCCTCAGAGAAGCGCCGGCCACCTTCTGGTGGCTGGCGCATTCACCTCCAATGCCTGTGGCATTTCTCTCATATACAGAAATTCAGGATCTCCTATGCCGGTGAAAAATCGCCGATCCAGTCTGCTGTCACATTGTTTCGCCATGGCCGCATTGCTTATTTGCGTCTTCCCGGCCAATGCCAGCATAGTCCTCTATGGAACACGGGTCATATTTTCAGGCGACGAGACGGAAGCCACCCTCAAGATTTCCAATGAAGGAAAATTGCCATCGCTGGTGCAGTCATGGCTGGACACGGGCGATGGAGATATGGCGCCCGAGGGCATAGATGTGCCCTTCGTGATCGCGCCGTCGCTCACCCGCCTGGAAGCCTCGGACCAGCAGATGCTGCGCATCATCCATTCCGGCCAGCCCCTACTCCAGGACAGAGAGTCATTGTTCTGGATCAACGTGCTGGACGTGCCGCCCAAGACCGAGAACGCGAAAGGCTCCCAGGGCAGCCTCGCACTGGCCTTTCGCACGCGCATCAAGCTGATATATCGCCCCAAGGGCCTTCCGGGCGAACCGAAGGATGCGCCTGAGCAGTTGCAGTGGTCCGCGAGCACGACCCGAGACGGGCAGGCCGTACTTCAGGCCCGTAATCCGACCGCATATGTCGCCAATCTGGGCCATATCGCCGTAGAGGCAGCTGGCCAGAGTTTCAAGATGAATGTAGGACATGTGCTGCCAGGAGAAACGGCAAAGTTTGCATTCCAGAAGCCCGCCGAAAACGAACAACTACCCAAGGAGCTTCCTGCGGACGCAGTCGTGGTCTACACCAGCCTCAACGACTGGGGTGGTGCCGAGGGCCACAGGGTCGAACTTGGGCGCCGACGGTAGCCGAAGCCCTGACGCAGCACCGAAAGCCTCCATGCCGGTCACGCGTGACTGGCCGAGGTAGGCAGCACGGCGCAGCAGGTGCAAAAAAAGGCATGTCCATCGAGAGGGATTGCTATGAAGAAAAAAGCCGACAGGGTACGGAAGCCGGGCTGTTTCCCGTTCAAGGCCAAACCACTACATGCCTTGCTGCTGGCAGTACTGGCCTGTTGGCAAATGGATATGCGCGCCTCGCAAACAGAGCACACCGCCGGCAGGATGCCGCCCGCACGCGCACAGCACATCGAATTCAACAGCAGCTTTCTGCGAGGAGGCGACGGGATCGATGTCTTGCGTTTCGCAGAGGGTAATTCTGTGGAACCGGGTCTCTACAACCCGGACCTTCTGGTCAACGGCAACTGGATGGCCCGCACCGAGGTGCGGTTCACTCAACGCAGTCGGGGTGCCAGTGCCCAGCCCTGCTTCAACATGTCCCTGCTGGAGCAAATGGACATTGACATGGCGAGCCTGCCGGCGAACGAGGATGTTGTGGATGGAGACCCAGCGTGCCTGCGCATTGAAAAGGTCGTCCCCGGCGCTTCCGCAAGCTTCAACGTAGGTTTGCAACGACTGGATGTGAGCATTCCCCAGATCCTGATGCGGCGCGTGGCAAGCGGCTACGTGAGTCCGGAGCAGTGGAACGCGGGCGTGACGACCGGCACGCTCGGCTATGACTTCAACACCTACCATGCGCGCGGCGGGCCAGCGGGCAGCAGCACCCAGGGCTACCTGGGCCTGAACAGCGGCTTCAACTATGCGCGCTGGCATTTCCGGCACAGTGGCTCGTTCAGTTGGAGCGATCAGGGACCGAGCCGTTATCAGAGCATCTCGGCCTATGCGCAGCGCGACATCGCCGACTGGTCATCGCAACTGATCCTGGGCGACACCTACACCGACGGGGAGATCATGGACTCGGTCTCCTTCCGCGGCCTGCGGCTGCGCACGGATGACCGCATGCTGCCCGAGTCGCAGCGCGGCTTCGCGCCCGTGGTGCGCGGCGTGGCCAATTCCAACGCCCGGGTAGTCATCCGCCAGAACGGCATCAAGCTGCAAGAGACCACGGTGGCACCGGGCGCCTTCGTGATCAATGACCTGTACCCCACCGGCTATGGCGGCGACCTGCAGGTGGACATCGAGGAGGCCGACGGCTCCGTGCGCTCCTTCTCGGTGCCCTATGCGGCCGTTCCTCGTTCGCTGCGCGAGGGCCAGCACCGCTACAGCCTCACAGCAGGCGCAGTGCGCGGCCTGCGTGAGAGCGCTCCGTTCTTCTCCCAGGCAGGCTGGCAGTACGGCTTCTCGAACATGCTCACGGCCTATGGCGGCGCCACGGTCGCCAAGGGCTATTTCTCGCCCACGGTGGGCGCCGTGTTCAATACACCATGGGGTGCCTTTGGCCTGGACCTCACACACGCCAACACCCGCATCCCCCATGACCGCAGCTACTCAGGACAAAGCCTGAGAGTCACCTACGCCAAGACCTTCCCGGAGTCCGGCACGGGCATCACCCTGGCTGCCTACCGCTATTCCACCAACGGGTTCTTCGGCATCAACGAGGCCATGCGGGCGCGCGACCTGACCCGGCCCGCTGCCAGCGGCGCACCGCTCCTGCTGTCGCGCCCGCGCACGCGCGCCGCAATGACACTGAGCCAGCGCCTGGGCGAGCAAGGCGGCAACCTGAGCATTTCCGCCTCCATGGACAACTACTGGAACCGCGCGGGCCGCCGCGTGGACTACACGCTCAACTACAGCAGCTCGTGGCTGGGCGTTCCCTACAACCTGTCGGCCTCGCGCCAGCGCGATGCCTGGGGCCGCCCCAGCACGCAGCTGTACGCAGGGGTGACGATTCCGCTGGGGGCGGGAAAGCCCAGAGTCATGAGCCGTTTCACACATGACTCGCGCGGCGGCAACCAGTTGCAGGCCAGCACCTACGGGCAGGTCGGCAGCGATCTCTCCTATGGCCTGAATGCCGAATACGGCAGCAGCGGCAACCAGGGATCGCGCCTCAATGCAGGCGCCAATGCCCTCTACCGCCGCCCGTACACGCTGTTCAGCGGCAGCGTGAGCGCGGGCCCGGCCGGCCAGCAACTGTCACTGGGCGCGCGCGGCGCCTTGGTCGCCCACCCCGGAGGGGTCACGCTGTCGCAGCCCCTGGGCGAGACCTTCGTCATCGTGCAGGCCCCGCATGCCGAGGGCGCGCGCCTCACCAATGCGCCCGGTGTACGCATCGATGCACGGGGCTATGCCGTGGTGCCCTACATGACACCCTATGCCATGAACGAGGTGTCGCTGGACCCCAAGGGCATGTCCATGGATGTGGAACTGCAGGAGGCCAACCGGCGCGTCGCACCGGTGGCCGGTGCCGCCGCCATGGTGGTGTTCAAGACGAGCTACAGCCGCTCAGCCGTGCTGCGCCTGACGCAGGCGGACACGTCGCCCGTGCCTTTCGGCGCCGTCGTCTCGGACGAGAGCGGCAAGGACCTGGGCATGGTCGGCCAGGCCGGCAAGCTCATGCTGCGCGGCCTGTCGGACCAGGGGCAGCTGCACGCCCAGTGGAAGGCCGGCGATGGCACGGCCCATTGCAGCATGGCCTATTCGCTGCCGGCGCGGGAGCGCTCCACCGGCTCCCGTGTGCCAGCCAGCATGGACCTGCACTGCGTGCCGTCCCATCTTGCCGCAGCGCCGTCCCATCAGGCCGCGCTGACACCCAGAGCCGAGACCTCGCGTCCCATCGCCATCCGCCAGTCCAGCCTGCCCTTCCAGGCCGAGAAGCATCTTGGCGATTTGCGGCTGAGCCTGCGCATCAGTGTCTTGCGCACCACGGCCGATGCGAAGCGGTACACGGGCCAGGCGCAACCGCCCTTGGCGCCGGACGGCCAGGCAGACAACAGCCCTGGCCTGCGGATCGATCGCAGCCTGGTGGGTGAATTGCGGGACTCGCCAACACAAGCCCAGGCCTCGGTCGGCGTCTGAACCGAGGCGGTACATGGCTGTGCCCACCCCCTTTCCGGCACGCGGTCCGCCGGTCACCTGCCCTGCGATATTGAAATCCGAGAACCGCCTTTTCATTCAGCAACGGAGCATTTTCATGACCATTACCCGTGCCATCGCATTGTCCTCAGTACTCTTCATTTTTTCCATAGGCCAGGCACATGCGCAAGCTTTTTGCTCTAACGATGGAGTCGGCAATTCCATCAACGATGGCAAAAATCACTATGTCCTCCTGCCCAGTAGAACGCTGGAGGTCCCACTGCCGTTTGATATTGAATCTCGTGCAATCGGCAGTGTAGTGGGCCGCGTCGCCTTTCTCCCTTATATCATCAACAAGAAATATACTGGAATGAAAGGGGGTGCAATGTTCTGTGCAAAATACCAAACCTCTGGCTGGTATGGCGTGGGCACCTTTCACCAGAAGCACCGGGCTTATGAGAGCTCCATTCCCGGCATAGGACTGCGCATAGATTTCAGAAAAATGCCTATTCCGACCGACCCAAGCAATGCAATACAGAGCTACTTTCCCATCCAGGAACTGTCCGATGCTCCCATCTATATCTATCTGGTGAAGATTGGCCCGATCAAACAGGCAGGGCCCCTCAAAGGGGTTTTCCTTCAATACAAGGTCGACGACGTGGTCATCGCCCAATACCAGTTTGACCGTGAGGCCGCCGCTCCGACCGGTCCGTTCTGCACCGCGAGCCTGAGCGCAGAGAACCCGGCCACGGCCGCCGTCGCCCATTCTTCCGGTCGCCCCGCTGCTGAGCGCAGGCTGCCGGAAATGATCGCCAAAACTCCATCCTGCCTTGCTGATGAACTGCCAGGCATCAAGCCGGTCATGGGAAGTTCCAGTGTCGCCCAGCTTTCGCTCAACCGCCACTGATCCCAAGCCTGCCTTTGCGAGGGCCTTGGAGCAGGCGCTGCACTCCTCAGAGATGCCATGCGCCTGCACATGCCAGGGCTAACGGCACACGGCACACGGCACAAGACGCTACGTTGTTCTTTCGAACTGCCGCCTTGATTCCAGATGGAGAACCAGAATGAATATGTACAAGCTTTTCGCATTTTCCATGGGAATCATTTTTTCCACCATTTCCGCATCCCATGCAGCATTCTGCATGCCGGCTGACTCCAATCCGACCACTGATGGAAAGAACCATTACATTGCATCTTACCCCGTGAATCAGGTCCTGAGTTTACCCATCAACATAAACTCCGAACCAAACGGCAAAGTGTTTGCAGTAATTTCGCTTAACCCAGTAATCGACAACAAGAGATATTCCTCAATACCTGCGCGAGTGGTTTGCTCAGGCTTTGGCAGACCTTCATTTTCAGGATTCGGAGTCCCTGATGACAGAATCTATCCCAGCAATGTCCCCGGAATAGGATTGCGCATGTCAATGGAAGGGATTGGAACAATTCCCAGCGATCGACCTACACTAACGAATTCATACACCATTCCCGAAGGAGAAAAATCCACCATTACAATAGATTTCATAAAAACAGGACCCATCAGTACTATTTTTGGAGAGATCCAACTGGCAGGACCATACATGGAAATGAAAATTGCCGGAGCACTCGCCGCGCAATACGTTTTCTCCGGTGTCACCCTGGTCCCCATCAATCCCACCTGCACGCTGGTGTCGGACAGCATCAGCGTACCGCTGGGCACGCATCCCGACACACGCTTCACGGGTTTGGGTGCGACCACGGACAAGGTGCCCTTCTCCATCCAGCTGAGCTGCTCCGGCGGCGACCCGAACACCCAGATCAAGCCTTTCGTGACGCTGTCGGGCACGACGGACACGCAAGTCCCCTCGGTGCTGGCGCTGACCGGCTCGCAGGTCAGCGGCGTTGGCGTGGAGGTGCTGAGAAATGGCGCGATCCAGGGCTTTGGCGCAGCCAACGGCTGGCAGGCGGGCACGATTTCGCAGGGCACGGCAAATTTCCAGATCGACCTGGAGGCGCGCTACCGGCAGATCAGGAATACCGTGAGCGGCGGTGGCAGCGCCAATGCCTTGGCGACCTTCACCATCGACTACCAGTAGGCCGGTCGCAGCATGGCCGTAACGCGGCGGTAACACAGCGGTATCGGCTTGGGCCATGAGACAAAAGGGTTAACCCCAGTCCAAAAACGTCGCAACCTCTGCGACATTTCAACCAAGCAAGGTTGCACCATGTCTTCTTCATGGTGCATCTCCATTCGCATTTCCCACCTCTTCCATTCCTCACTGGCACACCATGTCCACCACCGTAGGCATCAAGGTTGATGACGCTCTGCGCGAGCGTATCCGCATCGCCGCCCAGCAGATAGGGCGCACACCGCACTGGCTGATCAAGCAGGCGGTTGTCCAGTACGTCGATGCCCTGGAGCGCGGCGCGACCACCATCCGGCTGTCCAGCGCGGGCGACAGCCAGGGCGATATGGCGCTGGAAGAAGCGCAACCCAGCATCCCGCAAGAGGTGCAACCCTTTCTGGAATTCGCCCAGTCCATCCTCCCGCAGACGCCGTTGCGCGCTGCCATCACGGCCGCCTGGCACCGGCCCGAGCCCGAGTGCCTGCCGGTGTTGCTGCCGCTGGCACGCGCCCAGGATGCCCAGCAGGCCGACAAGGTGCGCGAGCTGGCGACCCGGCTGGTGCAGGGCCTGCGCGATGCGCCGGCCGGCAGCGGCGTGGCGGCGCTGGTGCAGGAGTTCTCGCTGTCCAGCCAGGAAGGCGTGGCGCTGATGTGCCTGGCCGAGGCGCTGCTGCGCATTCCCGACCGTGCCACGCGCGATGCGCTGATCCGCGACAAGATCAGCAAGGGCGACTGGCGCGCCCATGTGGGCCGCTCGCCCTCGCTGTTTGTGAACGCGGCGGCCTGGGGCCTGGTGCTGACGGGCAAGCTCACGTCCACGAGCAGCGAGAAGAACCTGTCGTCGGCGCTGACGCGCGTGATCGGCAAGGGCGGCGAGCCGCTGATCCGCCAGGGCGTGCACCGCGCCATGAAGCTGATGGGCGAGCAGTTCGTGACGGGCCAGGACATTGCCGAGGCGCTGGCCAACAGCCGCGCCTATGAAAAACAGGGCTTTCGCTACAGCTACGACATGCTGGGCGAGGCAGCCGCCACCGATTCCGACGCACAGCGCTACCTGCAGGCCTACGAGCAGGCCATCCACGCGATTGGCGCGGCATCCAACGGGCGCGGCATCTTCGAGGGGCCGGGCATCTCCATCAAGCTGTCGGCCCTGCACCCGCGCTACAGCCGCGCGCAGTACGAGCGCGTGATGGCCGAGCTGCTGCCGCGCGTGCTGCAGCTGGCCGAGCTGGCCAAGCAGTACGACATCGGCATGAACATCGACGCCGAAGAGGCCGACCGGCTGGAGCTGTCGCTGGACCTGCTGGAGGCCTTGTGTGCCGCGCCCTCGCTCAAGGGCTGGAACGGCATAGGCTTTGTGGTCCAGGCCTACCAGAAGCGCTGCCCGCAGGTGCTGGACTACCTGGTGGACCTGGCCCGCCGCAGCCGCCGTCGCCTGATGGTGCGCCTGGTCAAGGGCGCCTACTGGGACAGCGAGATCAAGCGCGCCCAGGAAGGCGGCCAGGCCGGCTACCCGGTCTACACGCGCAAGGTCTATACCGATGTGAGCTACCTGGCCTGCGCGCGCAAGCTGCTGGATGCGCCCGATGCCATCTACCCCCAGTTCGCCACGCACAACGCGCAGACCCTGGCCAGCATCTACCACCTGGCCCAGGCCGTGGGCGGCAGCTACTACAGCGGCCAGTACGAGTTCCAGTGCCTGCACGGCATGGGCGAGCCGCTGTACGCACAGGTGACGGGCCCGGCCTCCGAAGGCAAGCTGGCCCGCCCCTGCCGCATCTATGCGCCCGTGGGCAGCCATGAGACGCTGCTGGCCTATCTGGTGCGCCGCCTGCTGGAGAACGGTGCCAATACCTCGTTCGTGAACCGCATCGGCGACGCCTCCGTGCCGGTCTCCGACCTGGTGGCCGACCCGGTGGACGAGGTGATGAAGATCGCGCGCAACGAAGGCCGGCTGGGCGCCCCCCACCCGCGCATTGCGCTGCCGGCCGATCTGTTCGCGCAGCAGGGAGACAAGGCAGGGCAGGCCCGCGCCAATTCCCAGGGCCTGAACCTGGCGCACGAGCAGCAACTGGCCTCGCTGGCCGCCGCGCTGCTGCACAGCACGCGCCAGACCTATCTGGCCGCCCCCGCGGATGCCGACCTGCCGGCCGACCCGGCACGTACCGAAGGCTGGCAGCCCATGCGCAACCCGGCCGAGCTGTCCGACATAGTGGGCTGGGTGCGCGAGGCCACGGCGGCCGAGGCCGAAGCCGCCGCCGCGCGCGCCGCGCAGGCCGCGCCCATCTGGGCCGGCACACCGCCCGCCGCCCGTGCCGACGCGCTGGCCCGCGCCGCCGACCTGCTGGAGCAACGCAGCCAGCCGCTGATGGGCCTGATCATGCGGGAGGCGGGCAAGACCCTTTCCAACGCCGTGGCCGAGGTCCGCGAGGCCGTGGACTTCCTGCGCTACTACGGCGCCCAGGCGGCCGCGCATTTCGACAACGCCGCGCAGCGCCCGCTGGGCGTGGTGCTGGCCATCAGTCCCTGGAATTTCCCCCTGGCCATCTTCTGCGGACAGGTGGCTGCGGCCCTGGCCGCCGGCAACACGGTGCTGGCCAAGCCTGCCGAGCAGACACCGCTGACGGCCGCCGCCATGGTGGCCCTGCTGCACGAGGCTGGCGTGCCGCGCGACGCGCTGCAGCTGGTGCCGGGCACGGGCGAGACCGTGGGCGCGGCCCTGGTGGCCCATGCCCAGGTGGCGGGCGTGATGTTCACGGGCTCCACCGAGGTAGCGCGCCTGATTGCACGCCAGCTGTTCCGCCGCCTGTCGCCTGCGGGCCGCACCATTCCTCTGATTGCCGAGACCGGCGGCCAGAACGCCATGGTGGTGGACTCCTCGGCCCTGGCCGAGCAGGTGGTGGCCGATGTGCTGGCCTCGGCTTTCGATTCGGCCGGCCAGCGCTGCTCTGCCCTGCGCCTGCTGTGCCTGCAGGACGAGGTGGCCGACCGCACGCTGACCATGCTGCGCGATGCGCTGCAGGAGTGGAACCTGGGCAACCCCGACCGCCTGAGCACCGATGTGGGCCCCGTGATCGACGACGCGGCGCGCCGCCAGATCGAGCAGCACATAGAGCAGATGGCCGCAGCGGGCCAGAAGGTCACCCGCGTGGAACGCAAGGACGGCGTGCTCAATGGCCACTACGTGGCCCCGGCCCTCATCGAGATCGACAGCACCACGCGCCTGCAGCGCGAGGTCTTCGGCCCCGTGCTGCATGTGATCCGCTTCAAGCGCGAGCAGCTGGACGCGCTGGTCGATGGCATCAACGCCACCGGCTACGGCCTGACCTTCGGCGTGCACAGCCGCATCGACGAGACCATTGCCCACCTCACCAAGCGCGTGCATGCGGGCAACATCTATGTGAACCGCAATGTGATCGGCGCCATGGTGGGCGTGCAGCCCTTTGGCGGCATGGGCCTGTCGGGCACCGGCCCCAAGGCCGGCGGCCCGCTGTACCTGCACCGACTGGCGCAGGGGCCGGCCAGCGCGGCGCTGTCCGTCTTCGCGCGGGCCGAGTCGTCCGCCCAGGCACCGCTGCAATTGCTGGGCCTGCTGCGCGAGACGCTGTCCAAGGCCCCGCCCCAGGACATGTCCGCCGATGAGCAGGTGCAGGCCCTGGCCGCCTGCGACGAGGCCCTGGCCGCCTCGCGCCTGGACGCCGCCATGCTGCTGCCCGGCCCCACGGGCGAATCCAACCGCTACCGCCTGCTGCCGCGCGGCCCCGTCTGGGCACTGCCGCGCACGCCGCTGGGCCTGGTGGCCCAGGTGGCAGCAGCCCTGGCCAGCGGCAACGCCTGCCATGCCGTGCTGCCCGACAACGGAACAGGCGCCGACAGCGGCTGCGCCGCCACCTGGCAGGCGCTGCGCGCCGCTGCGGGCGATGCCGGTGTGCCATGGCTGCACAGCGCCAGCGCCGAATCGCTGGCTGATGCACAAGCGCCCATGGCCGCCTTGCTGTTCGAGGGCGACGGCGACGCCCTGCTGCAGGTCTGCGCCCAGGTCGCCGCGCGCGACGGTGCCCTGGTGCGCGTGGAAAGCCGCAACAGCGACGAGCTGCATGCGGGCCGCGGCTATGACCTGGCCGCGCTGTTCCACGAGCAATCCATCAGCACCAATACCGCCGCCGCAGGCGGCAATGCACAGCTCATGACCATGGCTTGAACGGCCGGGGCCGGCACAACCGGCCCCTGGCAAGCGCCCCGCACCACCCGAAAAAACACGACCAACGCAGGACACTTCAATGCAATTCAACTGGAACGACCCGACGGCGATCATGTTCGCCATCTACCTGGTCGCCATGCTCGGCATCGGCGCCATCGGCTACTTCAGCACCAAGAATCTTTCCGACTACATCCTGGGCGGCCGCAGCCTGGGCAGCTTCGTGACGGCGCTGTCGGCCGGCGCCTCGGACATGAGCGGCTGGCTGCTGATGGGCCTGCCCGGAGCCATCTACCTGTCCGGCCTGTCGGAAGCCTGGATCGCCATCGGCCTGATCCTGGGCGCCTACCTGAACTGGCGCCTGGTGGCGGCGCGGCTGCGCCTGTACACCGAGCGTGCCGGCAATGCGCTGACCCTGCCCGACTACCTGGCCAACCGTTTCGAGGACCACTCCAACGTGCTGCGCATCGTGACGGCCGTGGTGATTCTGGTGTTCTTCACGCTGTACTGCGCCTCGGGCGTGGTGGCGGGCGCGCGCCTGTTCGAGAACATGTTCGGCATGCCCTACAGCACGGCCCTGTGGGTGGGCGCGCTGTGCACCATCGCCTATGTGTTCATCGGCGGCTTCCTGGCCGTGAGCTGGACGGACACCATCCAGGCCTCGATGATGATCACGGCGCTGATCCTGGCGCCCGTGATCGCCTGGCTGGCCGTGCAGGGCCATCTGCAGCCGGGCCAGGACCTGCACGCCATCGTGGCGGCAGAGAAGTTCGACCTGTTCCGTGGCGCCAGCTTCGTGGGCGTGGTCTCGCTGCTGGCCTGGGGCCTGGGCTACTTCGGCCAGCCGCACATCCTGGTGCGCTTCATGGCGGCATCGTCGGTGCAGACCATTCCCTCGGCCCGCCGCATCAGCATGACCTGGATGATCCTGTGCCTGGCCGGCGCCGTGGCCGTGGGCTTCATCGGCATTCCCTACTTCGCGGCCAACCCCGGTGGCGCCGCTGCCGTGAACGCCAATGCCGAGACGGTGTTCATGGAGATCACCAAGCAGCTGTTCAACCCCTGGATCTCGGGCGCGCTGCTGGCGGCCATCCTGGCGGCCGTGATGAGCACGCTGTCGTGCCAGCTGCTGGTGTGCTCCAGCGCGCTGACCGAGGACATCTACCGCACCTTCCTGCGCAAGAACGCCAGCCAGATCGAACTGGTCTGGATCGGCCGTGCCATGGTGCTGCTGGTGGCCTTGATCGCCATCGCCATCGCCAGCAACCCAGAATCCAAGGTGCTGGGCATGGTCAGCTACGCCTGGGCCGGCTTCGGCGCCGCCTTCGGCCCGGTGATCATCCTGTCGCTGTTCTGGAGCCGCATGACGCGCGGCGGCGCGCTGGCCGGCATCATCACCGGCGCCGTGACGGTGCTGGTGTGGAAGCAGTTCGGCTGGCTGGGCCTGTACGAGATCATCCCCGGCTTCATCCTGGCCTGGCTGGCCACGGTAGTCGTCAGCCGCATGGGCCCTGCGCCTTCGCAAAGCATCCTGAAGGCGCATGCGGCGGTGGAGAGCGAGTTCGAGCGGATCGGGGCACGCTGAGTGGCAATGAGCTGACCCGCTCCATCTGAACCCGACGCCCGATGACGCTTGGGCGCATCGGGCGTTTGTCATTTCAGCACCTATGGCATCGCCAAATCAGATGCACCTCAACGCACATGACGAGCGCTTTGTACGTGGTCGCCACAAGGGGAGTGGTCACTACAATCCAGGGGCTCTTTTTTTCATCGCCGGGCCGCCCCAGGATGAAAAGCGGCCCCCTGCGGGGGACCGCGGACCTTGCCCTGCAAGGGGAGCGTGGGGGCCATTTTTCAACACACAACAAGTGAGACTGCCGCTATGCAAATGATCCGCCGCACCCTTCTTTCGACCTGCGTGGCCGCCATGGCGGCTGCCTCGGCTGGCGCCGTACTGGCCCAGACCAAGGAGGTCAAGGTGGGCTACGCCCTGGCCGTGAATTCGCACTACGGCGCGGCCGCCCAGGCCTGGGCCGATGCGGTGGAAAAGGGCACGAACGGCGCCTACAAGTTCAAGCAGTTCCCCGCGTCCGCCCTGGGCGGCGAGCGCGAGCTGATCGAGGGCCTGCAGCTGGGCACGGTGGAGGCGGCCATCGTCTCCACGGGCGCCATCAGCAACTTCGTGCCCGATGTGGGCGTGGTGGACATTCCCTTCCTGTTCCGCGACACGCAGCATGCACGCGCCGTGCTGGACGGCGCCTTCGGCCAGGAGCTGCTGGCCAAGTTCAGCAAGCGCGGCCTGGTCGCCCTGGCCTGGGGCGAGCAGGGCTTTCGCCACCTGTCCAACAACAAGCACGCCGTCAACGGAGTGGCCGATCTCAAGGGCCTGAAGATCCGCGTGACCGAGAACCCCGTGCACATCACGGCCTTCCGTACGCTGGGCGCATCGCCCACGCCCATGTCCTGGCCCGAGGTGATCGGTGCGCTGCAGCAGGGCACGATCGACGGCCAGGAGAACCCGATCTCGGTGCTGGCCTCGGCCAAGCTGTGGCAGGTGCAAAAGCACCTGACGCTGACGGCCCATGTGTACGCGCCCATGGCCCTGCTGGTGTCGCCCTCGTTCTGGGGCACGCTGAACGACAGCCAGAAGGCGGCCTTCACGCAGGGCGCCAAGTCGGGCGCCATCGCTTCGCGCGTGTTCGTGGACACGGTGGAGAAGAAGGGCGTGGAAGAGGCCAAGAGCCACGGCATGCAGGTGGTGGAGAAGGTGGACCAGGCCGCCTTCCGCACCGCGCTGGAGCCGGCCTACAAGGAATACGCGAAGAAGTTCGGCCAGAAGACGCTGGACACCATCGCCAACGCCAAGTAATCCTTCCTGCCACGGGCGGCCTGCCCGTGGCACCGGGCCGCCGCTGCGGGCAAGCCCCATGGCCCCGCACGGCGCCCGCCCCGATGATCTGACCTCCGACGGCAGCCCGGCCCTTGCGCCACTCCCCTCCTGCCCTCGCCCACTCCTATGCTCAACCGAATCGAACGCGCCCTTGTGGCCTGCAACCGCTGGCTGCTGATCGTGCTGTTGCTGGCCATGGCCTGCATCGTGTTTGCCAATGTGGTGCTGCGCTACACCACGGGCGACTCAATTGTCTGGGCCGAGGAAGTGGCCCGGCACATGATGATCTGGGTCACCTTCCTGGGCGCGGGCCTGGTGCTGCGCTTCGGCGGCCATGTGGCCATCGACAACCTGCACCGCTCGGTGGGCACGCGCAAGGCGCAGTGGCTGCGCCGCCTCGTGGTGCTGGGCGTGGGCCTGTTCTGCGCGGTGATGGCGGTGGCCTCTTCGCAGTACGTCTGGGCCACGCGCTTCCAGACCACGGCGGCCACGGACATTCCGATCTCCTTCGTCTACGCGGCCATGCCCGTGGGCTTCGTGCTGATGCTGGTGCATCTGCTGTTCATTGCGCGCGGGTATATCGCAGACGGCTCGTTCGCGGAGTCGGATGAGATGGATGCCGACGCAGCCGCGTCGATCTGATCCACCAGGCAGACACATCATGGGTATCACGCTTTTCATCGCCATCGTCGTCCTGCTCACGCTGGGCTTTCCGGTGGCCTTCGCGCTGGCGATCTCCGCTGCGCTGGCCGTCTTCGTGGGGGGCCGCTATCCGCAACTCATCGTGTTCAAGGAGATGTTCACGGGCATAGACAGCTTTCCGCTGATGGCCGTGCCCTTCTTCATCCTGGCGGCCGAGCTGATGTCGGGCGGGGCGCTCACGCATGTGCTGCTGCGCTTTGCCGCGCAGTTCGTGGGCCATCTGCGCGGCGGCCTGGGCTATGCCAATGTGCTGTCGCTGACGCTGTTCTCGGGCATTTCGGGCTCGGCCCTGGCCGATGCGGCCGGCCCCGGCTCGATGATGGTCAAGATGATGGACAAGGCCGGCTACGCGCGCTCCTACGCGGCGGCGCTGACGGCCAGCACGGCCATCGTGGGGCCCATCATTCCGCCGTCGGTGAGCATGATCATCTACGCGCTGCAGGATGAGAACGTGTCGGTGGGCGGGCTGTTCATGGCCGGCTTCATCCCCGGCATCCTGATCGCGCTGGCCATGGCCGCCGTGAACTGGTGGGTGTGCAGGAAGCGCGACTACCGCTCCACCGAGCCGCGCCCTGACGGCCGCACGATGTGGATCAACAGCGTCAAGGCGATTCCCGCGCTGATGCTGATCGTGCTCATCGTGGTGGGCATCCGCTTCGGCATCTTCACGCCCACCGAGGCGTCGGTGGTGGCCGTGTTCTACGCCCTGGTCTGCGGCAAGTGGGTGTACCGCACGCTGCAGTGGTCGGCGCTGCCGGGCATTGCGGCGCGCTCGGCCATGCTGACGGCCTCGGTGCTGCTGGTGATGGCGACTTCGGCCGCCTTTGCCTGGGTGCTGACGGTGGAGGGCATTCCGCAGTACCTGTCCGAGCTGATCGTGAGCTGGGAGCTGTCGCCCACCCTGTTCCTGATCGCGGTGAACATCCTGCTGCTGGTGTTCGGCATCTTCATGGAGCCGCTGCCCGGCGTGATGATCCTGGTGCCCATCCTGGCGCCCATTGCGTTCAGCCTGGGCATCGATCCCACGCACTTCGCCATGGTGGTGATCGTGAACCTGACGCTGGGCATGATCACGCCGCCCGTGGGCGGGCTGCTGTTCGTGACCTCGGTGGCCACGCGCGTGTCCATCACCGATCTCACGCGCGAGATGCCGCTGTTCCTGCTGGCGCACTTCGTGGTGCTGTGCCTGCTGACCTTCATCCCCGCGCTGTCCACCTGGTTGCCGCATACGCTGGGCTTCCAGTGACGACAAGGGCCTCCGAGTGAGGCCCTTTTTTTTGCCGCCGGGCCGCTCCAAGGAAAAAAGCGGCCCCCTGGGGGGGCAGCGGACCTTGCGCAGCAAGGGTAGCGTGGGGGCCTTATTTTGCCGCCGGGCCGCCCCAAGGCAAAAAGCGCCCCCCTGGGGGGCAGCGGACCTTGCGCAGCAAGGGTAGCGTGGGGGCCTTTTTTCCGGGGTGCCCAACGCCTCAGAAGAGCAGGCCGGCCATGCGCTGGGCCGTTTCCTTCAGGTGCGGCAGGCCCTCCAGCGCCTGCGCCAGCGGCATGCGCGCCTCGGGCGCATGCACGGCCAGCGTGGCGCGGCACTGGCCCTTGGCATCGCGCACGGGCACGGCCACGGCGATCATGCCGCGCATGAATTCCTCGCGGTCGCAGGAGTGGCCTTCACGCACGATGCGCGCGCACTCCTGCGCCAGCGCCTCGGGCGTGGTCAGCGTGTTGGCCGTGCAGGCGGTGAGTTCCACGCTGTCCAGGATGGCGGCGCGCCGGGCCGCAGGCATATGGGCCAGGAACAGCTTGCCGCTGGCCGTGGCGTGGATGGGCACCATCGATCCGGCCTCCAGCTGGATGCGCAGCGGCCAGTGGGTCTCGACACGGTCCAGGTAGCGCACGCGCGTGCCGTCCAGCACGGTGAGGTTGCAGGTCTCGCCCAGACGGGCCACCAGTTGGGACAGCAGCTCATGGCGCAGGGCCTGGCGCGGGTCGGCTTGCAGGGCGCGCACCGCCAGGCTCAGCAGCTTGGGGCCCGGGGAGAAGCTGCGGTCACCCTCATGGCGCAGCAGCCATTGCCGCGCCTCCAGGTGGGAGCACAGGCGCGAGGCCGTGGCCTTGGGCAGGTTGAGCGCGGCTGCGATGTCCATGAGGCCCGG
Source organism: Delftia sp. ASV31 (assembly GCF_016428765.1). Lineage (NCBI taxonomy): Bacteria > Pseudomonadati > Pseudomonadota > Betaproteobacteria > Burkholderiales > Comamonadaceae > Delftia > Delftia sp. ASV31. The sequence goes on along the minus strand of NZ_JAELTK010000024.1, from coordinate 55,842 downwards.
CGGGGCCTCGGCCTGGGTCACGAAATCGAGCACGGCCAGGGAGCGATCGGAGACCGAGTTCGCTTCGTCCTGCCGTGCAGGGGTGGGGTCCGGGGCAGCGCTGGCAAGGGATGGCGGCATGGGGCGGTGTCGTGTCGTGTGGAAGGCCGGAAACGCTTTCGATCATGCCTGATCGCCAGGGGACGACAAGGGTTTGCGCGGGGTTGCAGTCCACGGCGGCAACGAATAAGTTTCACTCAAAGGAACAAAAAGTTCCTTCAAAAGAAACTCAAAAGGAGCCACCGCATGCCGGACCCCATCGACAGCTATGACTACGTGATCGTGGGAGCAGGCTCTGCCGGCTGCGTACTGGCCGCGCGCCTGTCCGAGGACCCGGCCACGCGGGTGCTGCTGCTGGAGGCCGGCCCGCCGGACCGCTCGCCCTGGATCCACCTGCCCATCGGCTACGGCAAGACCATGTGGAGCCCCGTCTACAACTGGAAGTTCGAGACCGACCCGGACCCCAACATGAACGGCAGGCGCATCTACTGGCCGCGCGGCCGCACGCTGGGCGGCAGCAGTTCGATCAACGGCCTGATCTACGTGCGCGGCCAGCGCGAGGACTACGACCACTGGGCGGCGCTGGGCAATGCGGGCTGGTCGTATGAGGAGGTGCTGCCCTACTTTGTGAAGTCCGAAGGCAATGCGCGCGGCGCCTTCCCGGGCCATGGCGCGGACGGGCCGCTCAAGGTCTCGGACATCGGCGCACAGCATCCGCTGATCGAGGCCTTCATTGCCGGGGCAGGCCAGGTCGGCGTGCCCCGCACCGAGGACTTCAACGGCCGCGACCAGGAGGGCGCAGGCTACTACCAGCTCACCACCCACAAGGGCCTGCGCTGCAGCACGGCCAAGGCCTATCTGGGCGAGGCCCGGCGCCGCCCCAATCTGCGCATTGAAACCGACGCCATGGCCACGCAGCTGGTGCTGTGCGGCCGGCGCGCCACCGGCATCCGCTACCGGCAAGGCGGGCAGGAGCGCCAGGCCCAGGCGCGGGCCGAGGTGATTCTGTCGGCAGGCGCCATCCAGTCGCCGCAGCTGCTGCAACTGTCGGGCATAGGCCCGGCCGCGCTGTCGCAGTCCCTGGGAATTCCCGTGGTGCACGATCTGCCGGGCGTGGGCGAGAACCTGCAGGACCATCTTCAGATCCGCCTGGGCTACGAATGCAGCCAGCCCATCACCACCAATGACCAGCTCAATTCCTGGGTGGGCAGGACAAAGCTGGGGCTGGAATGGCTGCTGTTCCGCTCGGGCGCGCTGGCCGTGGGCATCAACCAGGGCGGCTGCTTCATGCGTGCGCTCAGGGAAGAGCAGGGCCGGCCCGTGGCCGCCACACCCGACATCCAGTTCCACGTCTCCACGCTGTCGGCCGACATGGCGGGCGGCCAGGTCCATCCGTACTCGGGCTTCACCATGTCGGTCTGCCAGCTGCGACCCGAGTCACGCGGGCAGTTGCGCATCCGCTCGCGCGATGCCTTCGAGCCGCCCTCCATCCAGCCCAACTACCTGGCCACCGACCTGGACCGCCGCACCAATGTGGCGGCCGTGCGCGCGGCACGGGCCATTGCCGACACGCCGGCCATGCGCCCCTTCGTGAAGCGGGAGGTGAAGCCCGGCCCCGATGCACACAGCGATGCGGAGCTGCTGGAGTTCTGCCGCAACCACGGCGCCACCATCTTCCACCCCAGCGGCACCTGCCGCATGGGCGCCGATGCACTGGCCGTGGTCGATGCGCGGCTGCGCGTGCACGGCATGGCCGGCCTGCGCGTGGTCGATTGCTCGGTCATGCCCACCCTGGTCTCGGGCAACACCAACGCGCCCGTGGTGATGATGGCCGAGAAGGCCGCCGACATGGTTCGCGAAGACAGGCACGGAGAGACAGGGCAGCTCAAGGTCGCATGACTGCCCGTTCCTGCATCCCGGCAATGCGACAGACAACCAGGAGACAGCATGACGACGGCAACCGATCCCAGGGTCATCCGCAAGGTGGTGACCTCCGCGCTCATCGGCGCAACCATCGAGTGGTATGACTTCTTCCTGTACGGCGTGGTCGCCGGCATCGTGTTCAGCAAGCTGTACTTTCCCAGCGACGATCCGCTGATCTCCACCCTGCTGGCCTACACCACCTTTGCCGTGGGCTTCGTCACGCGGCCGCTGGGCGGGGTGATCTTCGGGCACTTCGGCGACCGCGTGGGGCGCAAGAGCATCCTGGTGGTCACGCTGATGATCATGGGCGTGTCCACCTTCCTGATCGGCCTGCTGCCCACGCATGCCCAGATCGGTGTGGCCGCCCCCGTGCTGCTGCTGCTGTTGCGCGTGGCCCAGGGCATAGGCCTGGGCGGCGAATGGGGCGGCGCCGTGCTCATGGCCTACGAATACGCGCCCAAGGAAAAGCGGGGCTTCTATGCCTCCCTGCCCCAGGTGGGCCTGGCCATCGGCCTGTTCATGGCCTCGGGCGTGGTGGCCCTGCTGTCCTGGCTGTGTACCGAAGAGCAATTCATGGCCTGGGGCTGGCGCGTCGCGTTCCTGATCTCGGGCCTGATGGTGGCGGTGGGCATGTACATCCGCCTGCATGTGAAGGAGACGCCCGAATTCGCGGCCGTCAAGGCACGCAATGCCGAGACCGCGATTCCCTTCATGGACATGATGCGGCGCTATCCGGGCAATGTGCTCAAGGGCATGGGCGCACGCTATATCGACGGCGTTTTCTTCAACGTCTTCGGCGTGTTCTCGATCAGCTACCTGACCTCCACCCTGCAGATCAGCCGCACCGATGCATTGATCGGCGTGATGGTCGCCGCCGTGGTGATGTGCTTCACGATTCCGCTGTTCGGCCGCCTGTCCGACCGCCTGGGCCGCAGCCGCGTGTATCTGTGGGGATCACTGATCACCGCAGTCTCTGCCTTCCCGGCCTTTTGGCTCATGGCCCACAGCGGCGGCAATGTGCTGCTGATATGGATCGCCATCGTCGTGCCCTTCGGCATTCTCTACGCGGCGGTCTACGGTCCCGAAGCCGCCCTCTTCTGCGACCTGTTCGACGCCAAGGTACGCTACACCGGCATTTCCTTCGTCTACCAGTTCTCGGGGATCTTCGCGTCCGGCATCACGCCCATCATTGCGACGGCGCTGGTCAAGACGGCCGGTGGCAGTCCATGGCTGGTGTGCCTGTATGTGGTGTTTGCGGGCGCGGTATCGGCCTGGTGTGCCTGGGCGATTGGTCGGGATGGACAGGGAGCCCGCGCCTTTCGGCCCGTGGGCAATGCCAGGGCAGGTCTGTGAATGGATGGAATCCGGGCGCTTTCAAGAAAGTTGAATACGCACGCCGGAAAACACACATTGCCGGCGTACGAACCCATTTCAGGGACTCCAGCAAAAACCACTCAAAACCATCGCACTGTTTCTCTTTGTAAAGACGATGGCTAGAATGCCCATGCATTTTCTTAATCAGACAGAGAGGGACCATGTTCAAGAAAACATTGGCAGCAGCCATCTTGCTGGGCTGCGGCCTGGCGCATGCATTCATGCCCAGCAATGGCACCTGGGTTGTGACTTCTGAACTCAACGGCAAGCCGGGTCGCGGGCTGGCCCTTGATGCGCAGAACGGTACCCTGGTCATGCAGATGTATGCCTACGAGCCCAGCGGGCAGCCGAGCTTCTACATGACGTCGGGCGCCTTGACCAACAACCGTTTTTCAGCGCCACTGATGCGCTATACGGGTGGCCGCTATCTGGGCAGCGGCCCTCTGTCGGGCACAGAAGACCGGAATATGGGCCAGGTCAGCATGCGATTCACAAGTGGCGTTTCGGGATTCATCACGCTGCCCGGAGAGCGTGAAGTGGCGATTTCGCGTTTCAACTTCGGTTACCCCGCCGTGGCATCCAGTCTGCGGGGCATCTGGACCATGACTTCAATCGGTTCCGAGGGGCTTCAGACCCTGGGCGTGGAATTGACACGCCAGACCAGCGCCACTTCCAACGGCAACGGCCTCATGACCAGCGGAGATAGCCTGTTCGGCTGCGAGCACCAGGTCCGCGGCGCACTGGCAGGTGAAACGCTGTGTGTGTGGATCAACAGCTCTGGCCAGATCCTGCGCAGCTACCGCTTCATTTACAGCGTCAACGATGGTGAGGGCACGTCCAGCACCAATGGCAACCGCCCCAACCAGCGCTTGGTCATCAAGCGGCTGACCACGCCCCAAGATGTGGGCACGGGCATCGTCTACGAGAATTCGGCGCCTGCGGAGCCTGTGTATACCGCGCTGCACGAGCACATCGAGAACCTGTCCTTCAACGCCGCACCTCTGCCAGCCGAGCAGGAGTGACGCCCCCGCTGCCGGCTCCCCCTCAGCGCAGTGCCGGCAGCTGCTCCGCATGCCGCAGGTCCACATGCTGCTGCAGGAAGTCGAGCACGGCACGCGTGCGCGGGGGCAGGCGGTCGGGCTTGCCCAGGTAGACGGCGTGGATGGGTTCCAGGTCGCCCGTGTTGAATTCCTCCAGCACGGGCACCAGCCGGCCGGCGAGCACGTCGGCCCAGGCGTGGTACAGCGACAGGCGGGCCAGGCCCGTGCCGTGCAGCGCCAGCTCGCGCATCACGTCGCCGTCGTTGACGCGCACCACCTCCCCGATATCGACGGCCACGCGCTGGCCGTCCACCAGAAATGGCCAGTGCGGTATGGCGCGCTGGTAGCTCCAGCCCAGGCGCACATGGTGGCCCAGCTCGTCTGGATGCAGGGGTCTGCCCATGCGGGCCAGGTACTGCGGCGAGGCCAGGATGACCTGCCGCGTGTGGCCCAGCAGCCGCGCGACCATGTCCGAGGGCGGAAGCTGACCCCAGCGCACGGCGATGTCCGTACCGGCCTCGACCAGGTCCACGATCTGGTCCGTGAAGCTCAGTTCCAGGCTCAGCCCGGGATGGCGCTGCAGCAATTGCGGCACCAGGGGCACGAGCAGCATTTTTCCGGTCGATGAGCTGGTGTTGATGCGCACCAGACCGCGTGGTTCGCTGCGCACGGCCACGCAGGCCTCCAGTTCCTCCAGGTCGGCGAGCACGCGCTTGCCGCGCTCGAACAGCTGGCAGCCTTCGGGCGTGAGATGCAGGCGCCGCGTGCTGCGCTGGAGCAGCTGCACGCCCAGGCGCGCCTCCAGCCGCGACATGCTCTTGCTGACGGCCGAGGGCGAGATGCCCAGGTGGCGCGCAGCGGCCGAGAGGCTGCCGCGCTCGGCCACCAGGATCAGCATTTCCAGCTCGGCAAAGCGGTTGGCATCGGCGTTGCCTGTGTCGGTGGCCGTGGGTGGGGCAAGTGCGGGCATGGCGTCTCCTGAAAAGAGGTCATCTATTCCACACAGGAACAGATCCGTTTCCATTATTCCATCTACACAAAGATATGTTGCAGTGCGACATTAATGGACATCACACCAAGGATCACAAGGAATCCGTCCATGCCTCTTTCCCTACTCGCCCTGGCGGCCGGTGCCTTTGGCATCGGCACCACGGAATTCATCATCATGGGCCTGCTGACACAGGTCAGCCAGGATCTTCACATCAGCATTCCCACGGCGGGCTCGCTGATTTCGGGCTACGCCATCGGCGTGGCCGTGGGCGCGCCCGTGCTCACGCTGCTGACGCGCCAATGGCCGCGCAAGCGCCTGCTGCTGGCGCTGATGCTGATCTTCATCGCCGGCAACCTGGCCGCCGCGTTCGCGCCCAGCTATGAATGGCTGATGTCGGCGCGCGTGCTGACCTCGCTGACCCACGGCACCTTCTTCGGCGTGGGCGCCGTGGTGGCCACGGGACTGGTGCCGGTGGACAAGAAGGCGTCGGCGATTGCGCTGATGTTCTCGGGCCTGACCCTGGCCACCCTGCTCGGCGTGCCTGCCGGCGCCTGGATCGGCCAGATGTTCGGCTGGCGCAGCGCCTTCCTGGCCGTGGCCGCGATCGGCGTGCTGGCCTTTGCCATCCTGGCCGCCTTCGTCCCGCGCGACCAGGGCCGCCCCGAGGTCACGCCGCTGGCGCAGGAGCTGGCCGTGCTGGCCAACGGCCAGGTCTGGCTGGGCCTGGGCATCACGGCCTTCGGCTTTGCGGGTGTGTTTGCGCTCTACACCTATGTGGAGCCGCTGCTGACCCAGGTGACCCGCATGGGCGACAGCCTGGTGGCGCTGACCCTGCTGCTGTTCGGCGCGGGCCTGGCCGCAGGCAATCTGCTGGGCGGCAAGCTGGCCGACCGGGGCGTGATGCGCGCCCTGGTGTGGAGCATTGCGGCGCTGATGGTGGTGCTGGCGGCAGGCCGCTGGGCCTTCGGGAACCAAGCCGTGGCCATGGCCTATGTGATCGTGCTGGGCGTCGTGGCCTTCGCCACGGTGGCCCCCATGCAGATGCGCGTGCTGGACCAGGCCGGCCCCCAGGGCGCCAACCTGGTCTCCAGCTTGAACATTGCGGCCTTCAACCTGGGCAACGCCCTGGGTGCCTGGGTTGGCGGCCTGGCCCTGGCCGGTGGCCTGGGCCTGGTCAACCTGGGCTGGGCCGCCGCCGCGCTGACGGCCGTGGGCCTGGTGCTGGTCTTCTGGAGCAGCCGCCTGCCCGCAGGCTCCGCACGCAGCGCAGGCGTGGCCTGCGCCTGAGGCTCAACGGGCCAGCACGGGCTTGAGCGCCTTGCCCGTGTGCGTGCCCGCAGCCACCAGATCCTCGGGCGTGCCGGCCGCGATGATGCGGCCGCCGTCCTTGCCACCTTCGGGGCCGAGGTCGATGATCCAGTCGGCCTCGGCGATCACGTCCAGGTCATGCTCGATGACGACCACGCTGTGGCCCGCATCCACCAGGCGGTGCAGCACACGGATGAGCTTGTCCACATCGGCCATGTGCAGGCCCACCGTGGGTTCGTCCAGCACATAGAGCGTGTGCGGCGCCTTGTTGCCGCGCCGGGTCACGTCGTCGCGCACCTTGGTCAGCTCGGTGACGAGCTTGATGCGCTGGGCCTCGCCGCCCGACAGCGTGGGCGAGGGCTGGCCCAGCGTGAGATAGCCCAGGCCCACGTCCTTGAGCAGTTGCAGCGGGTGGGCGATGCTGGGCATGCTGGCGAAGAACTCGACGGCCTCGTCCACCTCCATCTGCAGCACGTCGCCAATGCTCTTGCCGCGCCAGGAGACGGCCAGGGTCTCGGGGTTGAAGCGCGCGCCGTGGCAGACCTCGCACGGCACCTTCACGTCGGGCAGGAAGCTCATCTCGATGGTGCGCATGCCCTGGCCCTCGCAGGCCGGGCAGCGGCCTTCGCCGGTGTTGAACGAGAAGCGGCCGGCCGCGTAGCCGCGCGCCTTGGCCTCCAGCGTTTCGGCGTAGAGCTTGCGGATGGTGTCCCAGAAGCCGATGTAGGTGGCCGGGCAGCTGCGCGGAGTCTTGCCGATGGGGGTCTGGTCCACTTCCAGCACGCGGTCTATGCCCTCGAAGCCCTGCAAGCCCTTGCAGCCGGACAGCGGCGGCGCCTTGCCGGCGTCCATGGCATCGCGCCCGGCCTTGGTGGCACGCTGGCCCACCCAGGCGGCCACATTGGCCAGCATCACGTCGCGCGCCAGCGTGGACTTGCCCGAGCCGCTGACGCCGGTGACGGCCACCAGGCGCTTGAGCGGCACGCGCGCATCCACGTTCTGCAGGTTGTGCAAATGGGCGCCGCGCACGGTGAGCCAGCCCAGTGCGTCGGAGACGGGTTCGGCGTCGACAACGATAGGCGCGGCCTTCTTTTTGGATTTGGATACCTTGACAGGCGCGGGTTCCGGCACCGGTTCGGCCACGGCGGCAAGCTCGGCGGCCGCCTGCGGCGGCTGGCCTTCGCCCACCCAGCGGCGCGGCTGGAACGGGTGGCGCATGGCGTGCAGCAGGTAGCGGCCCGTGATGGAGTCCTCGGCCGCCATGATGTCGGCCGCCGTGCCCTGGGCCACGAGGCGGCCGCCGCGTATGCCGGCGCTGGGGCCGATGTCGATGATGTGGTCGGCGCGGCGGATGGTGTCTTCGTCATGCTCGACCACGACCAGGGTGTTGCCCTTGTCGCCCAGCTTGTGCAGGGCGTTGAGCAGGATCTGGTTGTCGCGCGCATGCAGGCCGATGGTGGGTTCGTCCAGCACATAGCACACGCCCTGCAGGTTGCTGCCCAGTTGCGCGGCCAGGCGGATGCGCTGGGCCTCGCCGCCCGAAAGCGTGGGCGCGCCACGGTCCAGCGTCAGGTAGCCCAGGCCCACTTCCTCGAGGAATTCGAGCCGGCTCTGGATCTCGGGGATGAGGTCGCGGGCAATATCGGCCTCGCGGCCCGACATCGCCAGCGCCTGCACCCATTTGCGCACGTCGTTGACCGACAGCTGGGCGATCTCGGCAATGCCCACGCCATGGAAGCGCACGGCGCGCGCCGTGGCGTTCAGGCGTGTGCCCTGGCAGGTGGGGCAGGTCACTTCGGCCAGGTCTTCGATTTCCTGGCCTTCGAACTTGACCTCGCGGCCCCGGTTGTCCTCGACCAGCAGGGTGTCGTCATAGACCTTGCGCTGGTCCTTGGTGAGCTTGACGCCCGTGCCCACGCAGTCGGGGCACCAGCCGTGCTTGCTGTTGTAGGAAAACAGGCGCGGGTCCAGCTCGGCATAGCTGGTGGCGCAGACCGGGCAGGCGCGCTGGGTGGAGAACACCTGCAGGCTGCCGATGCCGGCCGTGCTCCGGCCGCCGGCCATGGCATCGGCCAGGTTGTCCAGGCCGGACAGCACATGCAGCACGCCCTTGCCTGTTTCCAGCGCCTGCGCCAGGTGGCCGCGCAGTTCGCGCTCGTTGGCCGCCGTGACGGTGACGCTGGCCACGGGCAGTTCGATGGTGTGCTCCTTGAAGCGGTCGATGCGCGGGAATCCCGTGGTGGGCAGGAATTCGCCGTCCACGCGCAGATGGGTGTAGCCGCGCGGGCGCGCCCAGTCGGCCAGCTCGGTGTAGACGCCCTTGCGGTTGACCACCAGCGGCGCCAGCAGGCCGATGGTCTGGCCCCGGAACTGCGTGAGCAATTGGGCCGCGATGCTTTCCGCCGTCTGCGGCTGCACGGCGGCGCCGTCGTGGATGCAGTGCTGCGTGCCCAGCTTGACGTAGAGCAGGCGCAGGAAGTGCCAGACCTCGGTGGTCGTGCCCACGGTGGACTTGCGCCCGCCGCGCGACAGGCGCTGCTCGATGGCCACGGTGGGAGGAATGCCGTAGACCGCATCCACCTCGGGCCGGCCCGCAGGCTGGACGATGGAGCGCGCATAGGCGTTGAGCGACTCCAGGTAGCGGCGCTGGCCTTCGTTGAACAGGATGTCGAAGGCCAGCGTGGACTTGCCCGAGCCCGAGACGCCCGTCACCACGTTGAACTTGCCGCGCGGGATCTCCACCGACAGCTGCTTGAGGTTGTGCTCCTTGGCGTTGACGATCTCGATGGCATTCCTGGCCGCGGCGCCCGACATGGCATGCGCCTTGCGCTGGCTCTTGTAGAGCATGGGAGCGACCTCGCGCACGGCCTCGCCGCCCACGCCCATGGCCAGGTCGTACTCGCGCAGCGCCTGGGCCGTGTGCGAGCCGGGAATCTGGCGCACTTCCTCGGGCGTGCCCTGGGCCACGATGGCGCCGCCGCCGTCGCCGCCTTCGGGGCCGAGGTCGATCAGCCAGTCGCTGGCGCGGATCACGTCGAGGTTGTGCTCGATGACGATCAGCGAATGCCCGGCCTCCAGCAGCTTGCGCAGCGCGCGCATGAGCTTGGCGATGTCGTCGAAGTGCAGGCCCGTGGTGGGCTCGTCGAACAGGAACAATGTGCCCTTCTTGGCCAGCGCCTGCTTCGACTTGGCCTGGGACTTGGCAGCCTCGGCCAGGAAGCCCGCGAGCTTGAGGCGCTGGGCCTCGCCGCCCGACAGCGTGGGCACGGGCTGGCCCAGCTTCACGTATTCAAGGCCCACATCGACGATGGGCTGCAGGGCGCGGATGACCTCGCGGTCCTGGGCGAACAGCAGGGCCGCCTCGGCCACGGTGAGCTCCAGCACATCGGCCACGTTGAGCTTGCGCGGCTGCAGCTCGCCGGCCGCGTGGCGCTCGATCGTGACTTCCAGGATCTCGGGGCGGTAGCGCGTGCCGTTGCAGTCGGGGCAGCGCAGGTAGACGTCGGAGAGGAACTGCATCTCCACATGCTCGAAGCCCGAGCCGCCGCAGGTGGGGCAACGGCCGTCGCCGCTGTTGAAGCTGAACTTGGCGGCCGTGTAGCCGCGCTGGCGCGACAGCGGCGCAATGGCGAACAGCTCGCGGATGGAGTCCCAGGCGCCCACGTAGCTGGCCGGATTGGAGCGCGCCGTCTTGCCGATGGGCGACTGGTCCACGAACATCACGTCGCTCAGGTGGTCGGCGCCCAGCAGGCGCTCGAAGGCGCCGGCCGCATCCGTGGGCTTGCCGAAGTGGCGCATCAGCGCGGGCACCAGCACATCCTGGATCAGCGTGGACTTGCCCGAGCCGCTGACGCCGGTGATGGTGACCAGGCGCTGCAGCGGAAAGTCCACGTCGATGCCGCGCAGGTTGTGCTCGCGCGCGCCTTCGAGGATGAGGCGTGGCGTGGACTCGGTCACCATGCGCTTGAGGCCGAAGCCCACCTGCTTGCGGCCACCCAGGTAGGCGCCGGTCAGCGTGTCGGCATGGCGCAGGTCCTCGGGCGTGCCGTCGAACACGATCTGGCCGCCGCGCGCGCCGGGGCCGGGGCCCATGTCGATCATGCGGTCGGCGGCGAACATCACGGCCGGGTCGTGCTCGACCACGACCAGGGTGTTGCCCGCATCGCGCAGGCGCTGCATGGCCTCGGTGATGCGTTCCATGTCGCGCGGGTGCAGGCCGATGCTGGGCTCGTCGAGCACGAACAGGGTGTTGACCAGCGAGGTCCCCAGGGCCGTGGTCAGGTTGATGCGCTGCACCTCGCCGCCCGACAGCGTGCGGCTCTGGCGGTCCAGCGTGAGGTAGCCGATGCCCACGTCGCACAGGTACTGCACGCGCGCCATGATTTCGGCGTGCAGCATCTTGAGGGCCTGGGCCTCGCCGTCATGCAATGGGGCGTCGACTGCCGGCGCCAGCTGCTGGAAGAAGTCACGCAGCCGCACCAGGGGCAGCTGCATCAGGTCGTGCAGGCACAGGCCCGGCAGCGCGTCCAGCTGCTCGCGGCTCCATGCCACGCCCTTCGGCATGAAGCGGCGGTAGCGGCCTTCGTCGCCGGGCGGCAGCACGGCATCGGCGGCCTGCTTGCCGCCCAGGCGCCACAGCAGGCTTTCGGTCTTCAGGCGCGCGCCGCCGCAGGTGGGGCATTCGGTATAGCTGCGGTACTTGGACAGCAGCACCCGAATGTGCATCTTGTAGGCCTTGCTCTCCAGGTATTCGAAGAAGCGCTTGATGCCGTACCAGGTCTGGGTCCACTTGCCGTTCCAGTTGGGCGAGCCGTCCAGCACCCAGCTTTTCTGCGCATCGGTGAGCTTGGCCCAGGCCGTGTCGCGCGGAATGCCTTCGGCCTCGGCATGGCGCATCAGGTCGTCCTGGATCTCCTTCCAGGCCGGTGTCTGCACGGGCTTGATGGCGCCCGTGCGCAGGGTGAGCTTGTCGTTGGGGATGACCAGCCCCCAGTCCACGCCGATCACGCGGCCAAAGCCACGGCAGGCCTCGCAGGCGCCCACGGCGGAGTTGAAGGAGAACAGCGAGGGAATCGGCTCCTGGTAGCTCAGGCCGCTTTCGGGGCAGTGCAGGCCCAGCGAGAACTTCCACAGCTGGGGTTCGGTGGGCTGAGCACCTGCGGCTTCCACGGCGGATTCAGGCAGCACATAGACCGTCATGTGGCCGCTGCCGCGCTTGAGTGCCACCTCGATGGCCTCGTAGACACGGGCACGCTCCACATTGCCCAGGCGGAAGCGGTCGGCCACCACGTCCAGCATCTTGACCTTGAGCGGCGGCGCCGCCTTGGCCTTCTTGCCCTTGGCGTCGGCGGCAGGCTCCACCGCGCCGGCCTTCTCGGCCTCGCGCTCGGCCTGGACCTTGGTGAAGCCGCTGGCCGACAGCCATTGCTCCACCTCGGCAGCCGTGGTGTTGGCGGGCAGCTCGACGGGGAAGGTGATGGCGATGCGCGGATCACCGGCCTGCCGGCAACGCTCGGCCAGCTCCTCCAGCACGCTGTCGGGCGTGTCGTGGCGCACGGGCACGGCGGTGTCGCGGTCGAACAGCTGGGCTGCGCGCGCGAACAGCAGCTTCAGGTGATCGTTGAGCTCGGTCATCGTGCCCACGGTGGAGCGCGAGTTGCGGACGGGGTTGGTCTGGTCGATGGCGATGGCCGGCGGCACCCCTTCCACACGGTCCACGGCCGGCTTGTCCATGCGGTCCAGGAACTGGCGCGCGTAGGCCGAGAAGGTCTCGACATAGCGGCGCTGGCCTTCGGCATACAGGGTATCGAACACCAGGCTGGACTTGCCCGAGCCGCTGGGCCCCGTGACCACGGTCAGCTCGCCGGTACGGATGTCGAGATCCAGGTTCTGGAGATTGTGCTGGCGTGCGCCGCGAATTCGAATCAGACCGTGCGTCATGGGTGTTCTGTGGTCAGTGGGAGCCAAACATTCTAGGCAGTCCATGCGTCAGGCATCAGACGCTTCTCAATACCTGTATTTTTATACAGGTTAAACAAAAAGATACCCCCTCGACGCATCCGCGCGACCATAAAAAAACCCCGGAACCAGTCCGGGGCTCGTGCCTCTTGCCGAGGGCTTACTTGGCCATCTGCACGGAGGCAGGCATGGCCTGCTCACCCGGCGCACCCTTCACCTGGGTGACGGCCAGCAGCGAGACGACGACAAAGGCCAGGCAACCGGCCGCGATGATCCTCATGGTTTTTTCCTTGATCAGGCTTTGAAAAGACGAGCCCAGACAAAAAGGCCCCGTACCTTTCGGTACGAGGCCTGATGTGGCAGGCAGGTGCTGATTGGAACAGACCTGCTTTGCTCGCGGCTTACGCCGCGCGGCGATCAGAATGCGTGACGCACGCCCAGCGCGAAGGAGGAGAAGTCCGCGCCCTTCACACCGGTCATGTAGTTGGCGCCGGCCTTGTTGTCCACCTTGGTGTAGTAGCCGTAGACCTTGGTGCGCTTGCTCAGGTTGTAGTTGTAGCCCAGGGTCCACTGGTTGGCGCCGGAGTCGGCAATGTTGCTCCACTTGTTGGCGTGGCCCAGGTTCACGTGGAACTCGGAAGCGCCCAGGGTGTACATGCCCGACAGACGGAAGTTGTTGCGCGTGCCGCGGATCTGCTCGTCGTTGCGCTGGTAGTAGCCACCGACCACGAACTGGCCGAAGGTGTAGGCAGCGCGGAAGGCGGCCTGCTTGTCTTCGTCCACCTGGCTGTAGCCGGCGCCCAGGGCCAGAGGGCCCACGTCGTAGTTGACGGCCAGGTCATAGCCGTTCTTGCGGGCGGGCGTGGCCTTCTCGTGCATGGAGACCGAGCCTTCGACCGTCAGGCCACCGATGTTGGGGGTGGTGTAGGAGATCTTGTTGGCGGTGCCCAGGCCGCTGGCGAACCAGACGGGATCGAAGTACAGCGCGTCGGACGAGGTACCCGTGTCATGGTTGTGCATGCTCACGTAGTCGGCCGTGGCGAAGTACGAACCGGGGAAGAAGTTGCCCATGCGGATCTTGCCGAAGCTGCCCGACAGGTTCACTTCGCTCTGGCGGCCGAAGGTCAGCGCGCCCGTGGAGGAGGAACCCATGCCGGTGTCGGAAGCGAAACCGCTTTCCAGCACGAAGCCGGCCTTCAGGCCGCCGCCCAGATCTTCGACACCGCGCATGCCCCAACGCGAGGAGTTGTTCTCCATCTTGTTGACGGTCTGGTCACCGATCTTTTCGCGTTCGACGGTCGTGTTGATACGGCCATAAATCGTCACGCTGCTTTGCGCCATCACGGTGGTGGAACCCAGCACGGCCAGCACGGCCAGGGCTACGCGGTTCATCTTGATCATCTCGGCATCTCCTTGGGATTGTTGAGTGGGTATTCTTGAAATCTCAGGGCCGACTCCGGCTCTAGATCAGTGCCATTTGCGGCTGCTGCGGATTCTAGGTGCGGGCATGTCAAAAAATGTATGCCCGCCTCTGAAAATGCGCCATCTGATGCTTTGCTGCCACAGGCATGACATGGAAAACCATTAGAAGCACCCAAAGAAAAAGCCCACGGCAAACCGCCATGGGCTTTCATCAATGCAGAGCAAAAAACTCCGGCCGATAACACGCACATCGCATGAACCCGGCGCGGCCCAAAGCCAGGGACACCAAGCAAGGGCCGCCCCGCCGCGAGGGTGTCGTCCCCCTCCCTTGCGAAGCAAGCAGAGAGGGGGAAGCGGCGTAAGCCGCTCAGGGGGTGCCTTCACTCAATCATTAGCGTAGATATCCACATCCTTGGTCTCGCGCAGGAACAGCGTGCCGATGATGGCCGTGGCGCCTGCAATGACGATGGGGTACCAGAGGCCGCTGTACATGTTGCCGGTCTGGGCCACGATGGCGAAGGACATGGTGGGCAGCAGGCCGCCGAACCATCCATTGCCGATGTGATACGGCAGGCTCATGGAGGTATAGCGGATGCGCGTGGGGAACAGTTCCACCAGCATGGCGGCGATAGGCCCGTAGACCATGGTCACGAGGATGACCAGGTAGGTCAGGATGGCGACCATCATGACCTTGTTCATCTTCGCGGGGTCGGCCTTGGTGGGGTAGCCGTCCTCGGCCAGCACCTTGGCCACGGTCTTCTTGAACTCGGCGTCCTTGGCCTTGGCTTCCTCGGGGCTCAGGCCCTTGATGGAGAACGAGGGGATCTCGGTGCTGCCGATGCGGATGAAGGCCGTCTTGCCGGGCGCTGCGTCCTCGGAGTCATAGCTGACCGAGCCTGCGGCCAGCAACTGCTTGGCCACGTCGCAGGAGCTGGTGAACTTGGAGGTGCCCGTGGGATTGAACTGGAACGAGCATTCCTTGGGATCGGCGACGATGACCACCTTGTTCTTGGCCTGTGCCGCAGCCAGGTCGGGGTTGGCCGCTTCGGTCAGCGCCTTGAACACGGGGAAGTAGGTCACCACGGCCAGCACGCAGCCCAGCATGATGATGGGCTTGCGGCCTATCTTGTCGGACAGCGAGCCGAAGATCACGAAGAACGGCGTGCCGATGATCAGGGCCGCCGCGATCATGAGGTTGGCCGTCACCGCATCGACCTTGAGCTGCTGCGTCAGGAAGAACAGCGCATAGAACTGCCCCGTGTACCAGACCACGGCCTGGCCGGCGGTCAGGCCGATCAGCGCCAGGATCACGATCTTGAGGTTGCGCCATTGGCCGAAGGACTCGGTCAGCGGGGACTTGGAGACCTTGCCCTCGGCCTTCATCTTCTGGAAGGCCGGCGACTCGGACAGCGTCATGCGGATCCACACCGAGATGCCCAGCAGCACGATGGACAGCAGGAAGGGGATGCGCCAGCCCCAGTCCGCAAAGGCCTGCTCGCCGATGGAGGTGCGCACGCCCAGGATCACCAGCAGCGACAGGAACAGGCCCAGCGTTGCCGTGGTCTGTATCCATGAGGTGTAGGCGCCGCGCTTGCCGTGCGGCGCATGCTCGGCCACGTAGGTGGCCGCACCGCCGTACTCGCCGCCCAGGGCCAGGCCCTGCAGCATGCGCAGGCCGATGAGGATCACCGGCGCCGCCACGCCGATGCTGGCGTAGGTGGGCAGGATGCCGACGATGAAGGTCGACAGGCCCATGATCAGGATGGTCACGAGGAAGGTGTACTTGCGCCCGATCATGTCGCCCAGCCGCCCGAACACCAGCGCGCCGAAGGGCCGCACGATGAAGCCGGCCGCGAAGGCCAGCAGCGCGAAGATGAAGGCCGATCCCGCATCGAGCCCGCTGAAGAATTGCTTGGCGATGATGGCCGCCAGCGATCCGTAGAGATAGAAGTCGTACCACTCGAAAACCGTGCCTAGCGACGAGGCAAAGATCACCTTGCGTTCTTCCGGAGTCATGGGCCGCGGGGTCGCCTTGACCCCCGCGCCTTGCGATGCGTTGATAGCCATGTCTGTCTCCTTGATTTATTGAATATTTAGCGGGCTTGCCATAGGCCCGCCGATTCACTATCCGCCTGCCTGCTGACGCGAATCTGACTCACCTCTTACAGAAATTGACGGCGAACTGAACGATTTCTTACTAACTCAGCAGCAACCCTGATGCCGTCTTTTTCCATGTGAAAAGCACCGTAAAAACCCTGCCAAACCATGCTGCACTGCGTAAGCACTCGGTCAGAAGCGCTTTCCAGAATGCGCCGCAAGGCTGCAGATCCATGGGGCTGCCGCCGCGATTCCAACTTCAGGAGACAAACCATGACCGATCCGGTGGTAGACAAAATACAGCGCCATCCCAAATACCAGGAGTTGCGATCCAGACGCAATCGCCTGGGCCTTTTTCTGACGCTGCTGATGCTGGTCGTTTATTACGGCTATATCGCGCTGATTGCCTTCGACAAATCCTTTCTGGCCCAGCCCATTGGCGCGGGCGTGACCTCGCTGGGCATCCCGATCGCCATGGGCGTGATCGTGTTCTCGGTGATCGTCACCGGCCTCTACGTGCGCCGCGCCAATGGCGAGTACGACAAGCTCACCCAGGACATCCTGAAGGACGCCACGAAATGAAGAATTCCGCACAACGCATGCTGCTGGCGCCCGCCGTGGCGCTGGCCCTGACGGGGCCCGTGCTGGCCGCCGGCGGAGATGTCGGCGTGGCCGCCAAGCAGGCCACCAACTGGACCGCCATCATTCTCTTCACGGCCTTCGTCGTGGCCACGCTGTGGATCACCAAGTGGGCCGCGGGCCGCACCAAGTCGGCTGCCGACTTCTATACGGCCGGTGGCGGCATCACGGGCTTTCAGAACGGCCTGGCGATTGCGGGCGACTACATGTCGGCCGCCTCCTTCCTGGGCATCTCGGCCTCGGTCATGGCCAGCGGCTATGACGGCCTGATCTACTCCATCGGCTTCCTGGTGGGCTGGCCCATCCTGACCTTCCTGCTGGCCGAGCGCCTGCGCAACCTGGGCAAGTTCACCTTCGCCGACGTGGCAGGCTACCGCTTCTCCCAGACACCGTTCCGCGCCTTCGCGGCCAGCGGCACGCTGGTGGTGGTGGCCTTCTACCTGATCGCGCAGATGGTGGGCGCGGGCCAGCTGATCAAGCTGCTGTTCGGCCTGGA
Organism: Delftia sp. ASV31; assembly: GCF_016428765.1. Classification (NCBI taxonomy): domain Bacteria; kingdom Pseudomonadati; phylum Pseudomonadota; class Betaproteobacteria; order Burkholderiales; family Comamonadaceae; genus Delftia; species Delftia sp. ASV31. The sequence continues at coordinate 38,555 of NZ_JAELTK010000024.1, read as the reverse complement.
CTACTGGATCGCCGTGGTGCTGGTGGGCGGCCTGATGATGATCTATGTGCTGTTCGGCGGCATGACGGCCACGACCTGGGTGCAGATCATCAAGGCCTGCATGCTGCTGGCCGGCGTGACCTTCATGGGCTTCATGGTGCTGGCCAAGTACGGCTTCAGCCCCGAGGCGCTGTTCGCCGAAGGCGTGCGCGTGCGCTCCGAGATCGCTGCCAACAACGGCGCCGACCCCTCGGCCGCGGCCAAGGCGGGCCTGGCCATCATGGGCCCGGGCGGCTTCATCAAGGACCCGATCTCGGCCATCAGCTTCGGCATGGCGCTGATGTTCGGCACGCTGGGCCTGCCCCACATCCTGATGCGCTTCTTCACGGTGCCCGACGCCAAGGAAGCGCGCAAGAGCGTGTTCTGGGCCACGACCTGGATCGGCTACTTCTACGTGCTGATCTTCATCATCGGCTTCGGCGCCATCACCCTGGTGCTGACCAACCCCGAGATGGCCGATACGGTCAAGGGCGTGATCCACGGCGGCGCGGGCACGGCCAACATGGCGGCCGTGCTGGTGGCCAAGAGCGTGGGCGGCGACGTGTTCTACGGCTTCATCTCGGCCGTGGCCTTCGCCACCATCCTGGCCGTGGTCGCGGGCCTGACGCTGTCGGGCGCCTCGGCCGTGTCGCATGACCTGTACGCCACCGTGATCAAGAAGGGCAAGGCCGACAGCGCCGCCGAGCTGCGCGTCTCGCGCATCACCACGCTGACGCTGGGCGCCATCGCCGTGCTGCTGGGCATCGTGTTCGAGAAGCAGAACATCGCCTTCATGGTGTCGCTGGCCTTCGCGGTCGCGGCCTCGGCCAACTTCCCCCCGCTGCTGCTGTCGGTGCTGTGGAAGGACTGCACCACCAAGGGCGCGGTGATCGGCGGCTTCATGGGCCTGATCTCCTCCGTGGGCCTGACCGTGGTCTCGCCCCCGGTGTGGGAGGCCACGCTGGGCAACCCCGCAGGCTCGGCCTGGTTCCCCTACGCCTCGCCCGCGCTGTTCTCCATGACCATCGGCTTCGTGGGCGTGTGGCTGTTCTCGGTGCTCGACAAGAGCGCCCAGGCCGCCAAGGAACGCGCCATCTTCCCCGCGCAGCAGGTGCGCTCGGAAACAGGCCTTGGCGCCTCGGGAGCTTCGGGCCACTGAGCCACCGAGCCTCTCAGGCACCCACCATGAAAAGCCGGGCCCAGCGCCCGGCTTTTTCGTTGGCGTGGCAGCAGCCGCCCTCAGATTGATCGGCTGGAGAAGGCGCGCGATCGGATCTGCGATGGCCGGCGCCGTCCAGGCCTCTAGACTTGCGGGGTCTGCGCAGCTTCGCCTGTGCAGCACCGCTTCCCTCTTCAACGCACAGGACAGATCCGACATGCAACTCATCAGCCAAAGCTTCCAGGACGGCCAGGCGATTCCCGGCGAATTCGCGTTCGCGGTGCCCGATGCGGCCTCGCACGTGGCGCTGTCGTCCAACCGCAACCCGCACCTGGCCTGGAGCGGCGCGCCCGCAGGCACGCAGTCCTTCGTCGTGGTCTGCCATGATCCCGACGTGCCCAGCCGCGGCGACGATGTGAACCAGGAAGGCCGCGAAGTGCCGGCCAGCCTGCCGCGCGTGGACTTCTTCCACTGGCTGCTGCTGGACATTCCGGCCGCCACCACCGAGATCGCGGCAGGCGCCCAGTCCGACGGCGTCACGCCGCGCGGCAAGAGCGGCCCGGCAGCCCCCGGCGGCCTGCGCCACGGCATCAACGACTACACGGGCTGGTTCGCGGGCGACGAGCAGATGAAGGGCGACTACTTCGGCTACGACGGCCCCTGCCCTCCGTGGAACGACAGCATCGTCCACCACTACGTCTTCACCGTCTATGCGCTGGCCACGCCCACGCTGGCCGTCTCCGGCGAGCTGACCGGCGCCAATGTGCGCGCGGCGCTGCAAGCCGGCCAGGTGCTGGGCAAGGCCAGCATCACCGGCCTGTACAGCCTGAACCCTGCGGTCTCCGCCGCCTGAGCGAACGCCTTTCCGGGCGCCCTACGTCGCGCCGGCCAGCCTGCGCAGCTTGATGAAGGCCAGCGCCGCCATCACGGCGTCGTTGAGCGCGTCGTGGGCCTCGCGCTGCGGCAGGCCCAGGTCGGCCATCAGCGTGGCAAAGCGCAGGTCGATTTCGGGCGCCTGCTGCTGCCAGGGCAGCAGCTGCCGGAAGCGGTGGTCGTAGTACAGGGCCGAGACCTCGATGCGCTCGTTGGGCAGGCCCGTGCCCAGCCACGGGCGCAGCACGCGCTCGATCATGGCCACGTCGAATTCCAGGTAGTAGCCGACCAGCGGGCGGCTGCCGATGAAGCGCAGCAGCTGCGCCAGCGCGTCCTCGATGGCCAGGCCCCGGGCCAGGTCCCGCTCGCGCAGGCGGTGGATGCGCACGCTGTCGCCGGGCACGCTGCGCGAGGGGCGCACCAGCAGTTCCAGGCGTTCGCTGGACAGGATGCGCTCGCCCACGATGCGCACGGCGCCGATGGAGATGATCTCGTCGCAGCGCACATCCAGGCCCGTGGTCTCGCAGTCCAGCGCCACCCATTCGCCGGGCGGCGGCGCGTCGAAGAGAAAGGCATAGGCGGGGTCCGCCAGCCTGCGCCGCTGCCAGTTGCGCCGCAGGCCCGCCACCAATTTCGACAGGGGTGCCGCGCTCATACCGCGTCCAGCCGCAGGCGCTGGCGCAGCAGTTCGCGGAAGCGCCGCACCACGGCCAGCGTGTCCTTGAGCAGGTCGCGCTCCAGGCTGCTCAGGCGAGCCGGGTCCACATGGCCGGTGACGGGGCGGCCCAGGTCGATCTCGGCCAGTCCCGCCTGCAGGCGCAGGCCCATGAGGAAATGCAGGCCCTGGAGCAGCTCCTGCCCCTGGGCGCCGTCGAGCACGCCCTTGTCCACAAGGGCCGCGATGCGCTCGGCCGTGCCGGTGGCGGCGATGCGCTGGGACAGCGCCAGGCTGCGCACGCCATGAACGATGGGGAAGATGCCGGCCTTCTTGAGGTGCACGGGCGCGCCCTCGCCGCCGCGCCCCAGCAGCCGCTCCCACCAGCTGCCCGGCTCGTGCGCGAAGGCGTCGACGGCCCAGGCGAAGCGCGCCACCTGGGCATCGCTGTCCAGGGCCAGCGCCATCAGGTCGCGCCGCACCGTGGCCAGCAGCGCGGCATCGCCCGCCACGGCATGGGCGTCCAGGAAGATCGCCAGGTGCATGAGGCCCTCAGGGCCGGGCAGGATCAGCCATTCGCGCACCTGCCTGCCGAAGCTGGCCACCGTGCCGCGCCACTGCGGGTTGCTGAGCATGATGCCGCCCGGGCATTCGGGGTAGCCGAAGCGCTGCAGCTGCGCGGAAAAGCGCGCGCAGATGGCATCGAGGTCCTGGGGCGGCGCATAGCCGTCGCGCAGCAGCAGGCCGTTGTCCTGGTCGGTCTTGAGCAACTGCTCGCCGCGCCCCTCGCTGCCCATGACGAAGAGGCAGCTGTGGGCCACCAGGTCCGGCGGCGCCAGCATCTGCCAGGCACGCTCGAACAGGCGCGCATTGAGCTGCTGCACCAGCCGCGCCATCAGGGCCACCCGCGTGCCGCCCCGGTGCAGAGCGGCCACCAGGCGCGTGATCTGGGCGGCCGCCTGCTCCAGCGCCCGCAGGTCGGCGGCCTGCTCGATCTGCACGGTGATCAGGTGGGAGTGGTTGGCCAGGAAGCTGAACAGGTCCAGCGCCTCCAGGATGCCCAGCACCTGGCCCTGTGCATCGAGCACGGCCAGCCGGTGCACGCGCGCACGCAGCAGCACGACCAGGGCATCGCCCAGCTGGTCGTCGGCGCGCACGGTGAACACGGGCTGGCTGGCGAACTCGCCCACGGCCAGCCGGTCCAGCGGGCGGCCGTCAAGGATGGCGCGCTGCAGCGTGGTGCCCGTGAAGATGCCCAGGCCGCCCTGCGGCAGTCCCGAGACCAGCACGCAGGTCGTGCGCTCGGCATGGAACAGGCGCACCACGGAGACGATGTCGGTGGCCGCATCCACCACATGGGCGGCACGCAGATAGGCCTGGTCCACGCGCGCCAGCGTCAGCGACTGCAATTCGTGCCGGTCGGCGCGCTGGGCCAATGTGCCCAGCTTGTGGCCCAGGTCGGAGAACAGCAGGGCGCCAAAGGCCGTGTTGCGCGCGATCAGCTCGCCCACGGTTTCGCGCGCAAGCTGGTAGGCGATGAGCTCCTCGGCCACGGTGAATCGGCTGCCCGTGCGGCCGGCCACCAGGGCGCGGCCGTCGAAGCTGTCGTCGGGGCCGTAGCTGGCCAGCACCTCGTCGCCCTCGGTCTGCACCACATGGCCCTTGATGATGACGAACAGGTGGGTGGGCGCCGAGCCCGCGTCCAGCACCACGGCGCCCTCGGGGAAGTAGGCGATGTCCACGCCATCGCGCACCAGCGCCTGTTCGTCGGGCGTGAGGCAGTCGAAGGGAGAGGCGGCGAAGTTGAAGGCGTTGGGCATGGGGCGGGGCCGTTGTTCCAGCCCCGCCATTCAAACCTTCAGGCCTTGCTCCACGCTTGCAGCCGCGTCCCAGCCGCTGTCGAACCAGCTGTCGCCTTCCAGGTAGGCGCGCAGCATGGGCAGGCTGTCCAGGCCCCAGAAGAGGCGGCCATCGACCTCCCAGGCCGGCACGCCGAACAGGCCCCGGGCGGCGGCGGCCTCGGTGTTCTCGCGCAGCAGGCGCTTGGCGTTGTCCGCCGCATCCGTGCGCAGCTGCGGCGCCAGCGTGGCGCGCAGTGCGTCGAGCCGCGCGGGGTCCAGCGCGTCGGCGCCGCCCAGCCAGACATGGCGCAGCACGGCGTCCGCCACAAAGCGGTTGATGGTGCCGTCATCGCTGCACTCCAGCGCCAGGCGCAGCAGCGGCAGCGGGTTGAACGGGTGGCGGGCCGGCATGTCCAGCCCCACGCCCGTGGCATGGCCCAGCCAGCTCACATGGCGGTAGGTCCATTCGCGCTTGCCCGCGATGCCGGCCGGTCCCGGGTTGGCGTGGCGCTGCAGCAGCGCGCCCAGCAGCACGGGGCGGTACTGCATGTGGTGGCTGATGCCCTGCAGCGCCTGCGGCAGTTGCGCGAACGCCAGCCAGGCATAGGGCGAGATGAAGTCGAGATGGAAGGTGATCTGCTTCATGGCGGGTGCGTCGTGATGGGGATCTAGGGTGCGGTGGCCGCGATGCCTGCGCGCTCCAGCAGCGCGTTCCAGATCGCCAGGCGCTGCGGCGCATCGGACTTGGACCAGGCGCGGATCTCGTCGATGGTGCGAAAGCACCCTTCGCAATGGCTGCGGTCGGGCGTCATGCGGCAGACCGAGATGCAGGGCGAGAGCACGGGCTCCTCTTCGGCACGCGGAGCGTATGCGGCGCGGGCCTTCTGGGCCAGCATTTCCTTGGGGCCCATCATGCCGCCACCTCCTGCACCACGTCGGCCCAGGGCGCACCGGCCAGCAGTTGCAGCGCGGCCGGCGTGGCCGCGAACACCGCATGCGGATGGCCTGCTGCCGCCCAGACGGTGTCGAAACGCTGCAGCTCCCGGTCCACCAGGGTCACGGGCGTGTTGGCATGGGCCACGGGGCTGACGCCGCCGATGGAAAAGCCCGTCTGCGCCTTGACGAAGTCGGCATCGGCACGGCCCACGGGGCCGACCAGGGCCGCGACCTTCTTCTCGTCCACGCGGCGGTCGCCCGAGGCCACGACCAGCACGGCCACGCCGTCGCTGCGGCGGCGGAAGATGATGCTCTTGGCCACCTGGCCCACGAGGATGCCCAGCTGGTCGGCCGCTTCCTGGGCCGTGCGCGCGGCGCCGTCCAGCATGCGCGGGCCATCGCCGTGGCCGGCCTGCTGCAGGAAGGCCGCCACGCGCTGCACGCCTTCGGGAAGATGGTGGAGTTCAGATCCGCACATGCTCACACCGCCTCGCATGCAGCCGCGCTGGCGCGCTTGGTGAGCAGTGCCTTGGCCACGCGCGACTGCGTGGGGCGGCCCAGGTGGTCGCTGATGAACTGGCCGGCATCAATCAGCTTGTCCAGGTCGATGCCGGTCTCGATGCCCATGCCCTGCAGCATGTAGACCACGTCCTCCGTGGCCACATTGCCCGTGGCGCCCTTGGCGTAGGGACAGCCGCCCAGGCCTGCCACCGAGGTGTCGAACTGCCACACACCCAGCGACAGCGCGGCCAGCGTGTTGGACACGGCCTGGCCGTAGGTGTCGTGGAAGTGGCCCGAGACATCGTCGATGGCGAAGTGCTGCAGCGTGGCCTCGATGGCCTTGCGCACCTTGACGGGCGTGCCCACGCCGATGGTGTCGGCCACGCCCACATGCTGCACGCCGATGCCCTTCATGAGGCCGGCCAGGTAGGCCACGCGCTCGGGGGCGATCTCGCCTTCGTAGGGGCAGCCCACGGTGCAGCTCATGGCGCCGCGCACGTAGATGCCCTGGGCGCGGGCGGCCTCGGCCACGGGGGCGAAGCGCTCGATGCTTTCGGCAATGGAGCAGTTGATGTTCTTCTGGCTGAAGGCCTCGCTGGCTGCGCCGAAGACCACGATCTCGTCAGGCCACAGTTCGCGCGGCGCCGACAGCGCGGCCTCCAGGCCCTTCATGTTGGGCGTGAGCACGCTGTAGCGCACGCCGGGGCGGCGGACGATGCCGGCCATGACTTCGGCGTTGTCGGCCATCTGCGGCACCCATTTGGGGCTGACGTAGCTGGTGACCTCGATTTCCTTGAGGCCGGCTTCCTGCAGGCGGTGCACCAGCTCGATCTTGACGGCGGCGGGCACGGGCTGTTTTTCATTCTGCAGGCCGTCGCGGGGGCCTACATCGACGAGTTTGACGCGGGAAGGAATGCTCATGGGGTGTTCTCACCGGGATGACGGGTACGGCCCCTATTGTCCAGGCTTGCAGGCCCGGGCACCACCCCATATCCTGCCGGGCCATGCACAACGGCTGCCAGCGCCCCCTTCAGCCCGGCAGGGCCGCCATTTCCTCGCGCAGCATCTCCACCATGCGCGCGGCAGCCGGCGACAGGCGGCGGCCGCTCAGGCGCACCAGGCCGATGGGGCGGCGCAGCACCGGCCGTGCCAGCGGGCGCGCCACCACCTCCGGCCGCTGCACCACCTGCGCGGCCAGCAGCGGCAGCGCGCTCACGCCCAGATCGGCAGCCACCATGGCCGCGATGGTGGCCAGGTGCTCCACGGCGTACTGGGGGGCAAAGCGTATGCCGTGGGTCAGCAGGGCCTCGTCGGCGTACTGGCGCACGCTGGTGCCGGCCGGCATGGAGATGTGGGGCAGATGGGCCACGTCGGCCCAGCCCAGGTCACCGCGCCCGCGCGCCAGCGCATGGCCGCGGCCCAGCAGCAGCACGAAGCGGTCGGAGGCCAGGGGCAGGTAGTCCAGGTCGGCATAGGCGGGGTTGGCCGCCGTGAGCGCAAAGTCCACGCGGCCTGCGCGCACCATGTCGAAGGCCGGCCCGGCCAGGCTGTCGAACAGCTCCAGGTGCACGCCCGGATGCTCGGCCGCGAAGCGCGCCAGCACGCGGGGCAGCAGGCCCGCGGCCAGCGAAGGCAGGGCCGCCAGCGCCAGCCGGCCCACCTGCACCTGGGCCACCTCCTGCACGCGGCGCACGGTCTCGTCCATCTGGTGGCGCAGGATGCGCGCCTGCTCGGCGAAGACCTCGCCGGCCTGTGTCAGTTCCACGGCGCGCGTGGTGCGCTCGAACAGGCGCGCGCCCAGCATCTCTTCCAGCCGCGCCAGCGTGCCCGAGACGGCCGACTGCGACAGGTGCATCTGCAGCGCCGTGCGCCTAAAGCTCAGCGAATCTGCCAGCGCCAGAAAGACATCGACCTCGCGGGCCGACCAATTGATCTTCATGGCCGATCAGTTTATCGAAAAATGCGTCTTTACCGTTCAATGACGGCTGCCTAGACTGCGCCTCAAATCCATGAAATCAGCAGGAGACAGCATGCACAGCAGTTCGCCGCGCAACGCGCGCACGGTGGTCGTCGGGGGAGGCACCATGGGTGCCGATGTGGCCGTGGTCCTGGCCCGGGGCGGCGCCCTGGTGACCGTGGTCGACCCCGGCGCGGCACGGCGCGAGCTGCTGCTGCAGCACATTGCCATCGAGCTGGCCACGGCCGGCTTTGCCCGGTGCGCGTCCCAGGTCTCGGTCTGCGCGGCGCTGGAGGATGTGGCCTGGGATGGCGTGGCCCTGGTGGTGGAATGCATCACCGAGCGGCTGGATGCCAAGCAGGCGCTGTTCGCCGAACTTGAGGCACATGCGCCGGCCGACGCCGTGCTGGCCAGCAACAGCTCGGGCTTTCCCATCAGCACCATCGCCAGCGGCCTGCCCACGGCGCAGCGCATGCTGGGCCTGCACTTCTTCATGCCCGCCCATTTGGTGCCACTGGTGGAAGTGGTGCTGGGAGAGCGCAGCGACCCGGCCCTGGGCCAGTGGCTGCACGGCTTCATGCGCGGCTGCGGCAGCGTGCCGGTGCTGGTGAAGAAGGACAAGCCCGGCTTTCTGGCCAACCGCATGCAGCACGCGCTGTCGCGCGAGGCCTTCGCCCTCATCGACGAGGGCATTGCCTCGCCCGAGGATGTGGATGCCGCCGTGCGCTTCGGCTTCGGCTTCCGCTTCCTGGCGGCCGGCCCCGTGCTGCAGCGCGACCATGCGGGCATCGAGGTGCATTGCGCAGCCGCCGCCACCATGTACCCCACGCTGTCCAACACCGATGTGCCGGCCCAGGCCCTGCGCGATCGCGTGGCGCGCGGCGATCTGGGCATGAAGACCGGTAAGGGCTTCTTCGACTGGCCCGAGGACCGCCGCCTGGCCGAGCGTGCACGCTACGACGCGCTGCTGCGCCAGGGCCTGGCCCTGCTGGCCAGCGAGCTGCCGGTGCCGGAGCAGGCACAGGACACGCCATGAGCACGCCGGTCCCCACGTCAACCGCGTCGCCCACATCGCCCACGTCACCCACCTCGCAGTGGAGCGACCCGCTGATCATCACCGTGGCCCCCAATGGCGCCTACAAGCAGCCGGCCGACCACCGAGCCCTACCGATCACACCGCAGGCGCTGGCCGCCACGGCACGCGCCTGCCTGGATGCCGGCGCGGCCATGATCCACATGCACATCCGCGACGCCCAGGGGCGCCACAGCCTGGATGTGGACGGCTACCGCGAAGCCTGGCGCGTGGTGCGCGAGGCCGTGGGCACGGACATGGTGGTGCAGATCACCAGCGAGGCCGCCGGCGTCTACCGCGCGCCCGAGCAGATCGCCATGGTGCAGGCGCTGCGGCCCGAGGCCGTCTCCATCGGCCTGCGCGAGATCGACCAGCCCGAGATCGGCGATGCGGGACTGGCGCACTTTTTCACGGGCCTGGTGCGCGACCAGGTCATGGTGCAGGTCATCCTCTACGACGTGGCCGACCTGCGCCGCTGGCAGGCGCTGCGCGCCCAGGGCGTGGTGCCCGAGGCGCCCTGGTTCCTGCTCTTCGTGCTGGGCCGCTACAGCGCGGGCCAGACCTCGCGGCCCCAGGACCTGCTGCCCTTTCTTGCGGCGCATGACGGCGGCGAGCCCTGGGCCGTGTGCGCCTTCGGCGCCACGGAAAACACCTGCATCGCGGCAGCCGCCGCGTTTGGCGGCCATGCGCGCGTGGGCTTCGAGAACAACCTGCTGGCCAAGGACGGCCACACCGCGCCCGACTACGCCGCCCTGGTCCGCCAGGCCGTGGTGTCCGCACAGGCGCTGGGCCGCCCCCTGGCCACGGCCGACGACATACGCCAGCGCTTCACACCGGGCTGAGCACCAGGCGCCTTACAGGCCGATAAGCCGATAAGCCCATAAGCCGATAGGCCCATGAGCCCGCACAAGACGGGCCTTCCATTCCAACCACAGGCAGGAGACACAACCATGCAACAGCCCACCCACGGCACGCGGCGTGACGCCATCGCCAAAATCAAGGCAGCCACCGCATTCACGGCGATTCCCCTGGCCTTCATGGCCCTGGGCCTGGCGGGCCAGGCCTCGGCCCAGACCCCGTCGCCGGCGTTCCCCAGCAAGACCATCCGCTTCGTCGTGCCCTATCCGCCCGGCGGCCCCACCGATCTGATGGCACGCATGCTGCAGCCCGAGCTGCAGCAGCGCCTGGGCGTGACCGTCATCGTGGAGAACAAGAGCGGCGCGGGCGGCAACCTGGGCAGCGCCGAGGTGGCCCGCCAGGCGCCGGCCGACGGCCACACCCTGCTGCTTGCCGCCAGCGGCCCCATGGCCGTGAATTCCTCGCTGTACAAGAGCATGCCCTTCAACCCGCTCAAGGATCTGGAGCCCGTGGTGCAGCTGTCGGCCTTCCCGCTGGTGCTGGAGGCCCACCCCTCGCTGGGCGTCAAGACCGTGGCCGAGCTGCTGGCCCTGGCCAAAACGGGCAAGACACTGAGCTTTGCCTCGGCCGGCAACGGCACGCCCCAGCACCTGGCGGGCGAGCTGTTCAACTCCATGGAGCAGGTCAAGCTGGGCCATGTGCCCTACCGGGGTGCGGGACCGGCACTCAACGACCTGATCGGCGGCCAGGTGGGCGTGATGTTCGACATCGTGGGCAGCTCGCTGCAGCACATCCAGGGCGGGCGCCTGATCCCGCTGGCCGTCACCTCGGCCGAGCGCAGCAAGGTGCTGCCCGATGTGCCCACCATGGCCCAGGCCGGCGTGCCCGGCTACCAGATCACGGGCTGGCATGGCATTGCCGTGCGCGCGGGCACGCCGCCCGCCGCCATCGACAAACTCAATGCCACGGTCAACGCCATCTTCAAGGACCCGGCCTTTCGCACGCGCTGGGAGGCCATCGGCACGCCGGCCGTGGGCGGCACGGCGGCCGAATTCGGCGCCTTGATCAGGAGCGACTCCCAGCGCCTGGGCGCGCTGGTGCGCAGCACCGGCGTGACGCTGGACTGAGCGCGCCCGTCAGTAGCCGCGCCGCAGGTCCACGCGGCCGCTCACGGCCTCGCCCCGGCTCAGCGCCGCGACCTTGCCCACGATCTGCTCCACGCTGTCGCGCGCCAGGGTGCGGGCCGAGGTGTGGGGCGTGAGCGTGATGCGCGGATGCCGCCAGAAGGCATGGCCGTCGGGCAGCGGCTCGGAGCGGAACACATCGAGCAACGCGCCGGACACATGGCCCCCGTCGATGGCGGCGATGAGGTCCTCGTCCGCCACATGGCCGCCGCGTCCCACGTTGATGACATAGGCGCCCGGCTGCAGCAGGGCCAGGCTGCGCGCGTCGATGATGCTGTCGGTCTCGGGCGTCAGCGGCAGCAGGTTGACGAGGATGCGGGTGGCACGCAGAAAGGCGTCGAAGTCCTGCGGGCCGCAGAAGCCACGCACGCCGTCGATGGCATGCGGCGTACGGCTCCAGCCGTTGACGGGGAAATCGAACACCGTCAGCGCGCGCGCCACGCGCTCGCCCATGCGGCCCAGCCCCATGACGCCCACGGGGTAGTCGGCACGCCGGGGATTGGGCCGGTGCTGCCACAGGCCGGCGGCCATGTCGGCCTCGTAGCCGTCCAGGCCGCGGAAGAAGCGGATCACGGCCTGGCTGACGTATTCGGCCATCTGCACGGCCATGCCGGCGTCCTCCAGGCGGTAGACGGGAAGGTCGGCCGGCAGGCGCAGCGGCAGCAGCGCATCGACACCCGCGCCGATGTTGAACACGGCCTTGAGGCCCGGCTGCTCGTCGATGAAGCGCTGGGGTGGCGCCCAGACCAGGGCGTAGTCGGCCTGCGGCGCGCCCGGCGACCAGATGTCCACCTCGGCGCCCGGCAGGGCCGCGCGCAGTCCTTGCAGCCAGGCGTCGGGCCTGGTGTCTTCGCAGCAGAAAGTCACTCGCATAGGGGGCCAAGCCTAACGGCCTGGCGACGCCCGCGCGCGACTTTTGCGCAAAACTGTCTTGCCTGAGGCCTCAGCTTTCCAGGCGCAGCAGCTCGGAGCCTTCGGTCACCTGGTCGCCGGGCGCGTACAGCAGCTCGGCCACCACGCCGTCGCCGGGCGCGGCGATGGTGTGCTCCATCTTCATGGCCTCCATCACGGCCAGCGGCTGGCCCTTGCTGACCTTGTCTCCGGCCTTGACGGCAAAGGAGACCACCTTGCCCGGCATGGGCGCCGTCAGGCGGCCGCCTTCGGACTGCACCTCGCCCGCATGGGCCAGCGGATCGGCCAGGCCCAGCACGGCCGCGCCCTGGGGGGCGAACACATGGCATTGCTCGCCCAGCACATGGACCTGGGCGCGCAGGCGCTGGCCCGCGAACTGCACGTCGAAGGCGCCGTCCCCGGCCTGTTGCCAGGACAGCAGGCCCTCGGCGAGGGACTCGCCCTCGCCCACGGCCAGCTGCAGCGCGCCGTCATGCAGGTAGCGCAGGCGCGCGGGCACGGCGGCCTCGCCCTGGCGGAAGTCCCAGCGCCGCTCGGCCACGCCGTGCGAGCGCCAGCCGTCGCGGCGGCTGAAGGGGTCGGCGGTTTCCTGGGCACGCTCTGCCTGCAGCACCTGGGCCACGGCGGCGGCCACGGCCTGGGCCTGCGGCAGGCGCTGCTGGTGGAACAGATGCTGCTTCTCTCGCTCGATCAGCGCCGTGTCCAATTTGGCGGTTGCAAAGGCATCGCTGGCGATGACCAGGCGCAGGAACTGCACATTGGTGGCCAGGCCCACGATGCGTGTCTCGGCCAGGGCGGCATCGAGCCGCGCCAGCGCCTGTTCGCGCGTGTCGCCATGCACGATGAGCTTGGCGATCATGGAGTCGTAGAAGGGGCTGATGGCATCGCCTTCGCGCACGCCGTCATCCACGCGCACGTCGCCGACACGGAAGCTGGCGCAGTCGGGCTTGCGGTAGACATGCAGGGTGCCGGTGGCGGGCAGGAAGCCGTTGTCGGGGTTCTCTGCGCAGATGCGCGCCTCGATGGCGTGGCCGGTGATGCGCAGCTCGTCCTGGCGCTTGGGCAGGGGCAGGCCGCTGGCTACGCGCAGCTGCCAGTCCACCAGGTCCTCGCCCGTGATGGCCTCGGTCACCGGGTGCTCGACCTGCAGGCGGGTGTTCATTTCCATGAAGTAGAACTTCATGGCCTCGGGCTGGTCGTAGCCGCCGGGCTGCTCGACGATGAATTCCACCGTGCCCGCGCCCACGTAGTTCACGGCCTGGGCGGCGGCCACGGCGGCCTCGCCCATCTTCTGGCGCAGCGCAGGCGTCATGCCCGGCGCGGGGGACTCCTCCAGCACCTTCTGGTGGCGGCGCTGCACCGAGCAGTCGCGCTCGAACAGGTAGACGCAGTTGCCCTGGGTGTCGCCAAAGACCTGGATTTCGATGTGGCGCGGGCGCAGCACGTATTTCTCGACCAGCACGGCATCGTCGCCGAAGCTGTTGATGGCCTCGCGCTGGCAGCTGGCCAGGGCGGCGGCGAAGTCCTCGCTGCGCTCGACCAGGCGCATGCCCTTGCCGCCGCCGCCGGCGCTGGCCTTGATCAGCACCGGGTAGCCGATGCGGTCGGCCTCGCGCTGCAGCAGCTGCGGGTCCTGGTCGGCCCCGTGGTAGCCGGGCACCAGGGGCACGCCGGCCTTTTCCATGAGCTGCTTGGAGGCTGCCTTCAGGCCCATGGCGCGAATGGCCGAGGGCGGCGGGCCGATGAAGACCAGGCCGGCATCGGCGCAGGCCTGGGCGAATTCCTCGTTCTCGCTGAGAAAGCCGTAGCCGGGGTGGATGGCCTGGGCGCCCGTGGCCTTGGCGGCCTCCAGGATGCGTTCCCAGCGCAGATAGCTGTCCTTGGGGGCGCTGCCGCCGATGTGCACGGCCTCGTCGCAGGCCTGCACATGCTTGGCGCGGGCATCGGCGTCCGAGTACACGGCCACGGTGCGCACGCCCATGCGGCGGGCGGAAGCCGCGACGCGGCAGGCGATTTCACCGCGGTTGGCGATCAGGATCTTCTTGAACATGCGTTATCTCCAGTGTTTTCTCTGCAGCCCCGGTCATTCGGCGACCGGTGGCTATGGTTTTTGATTCATCGCGGGAGACCCGCCGAGCAGCGAGCGCAGGCGCTGCACCACGGCCTTGAGAAAGCGCCACAGCGCCCAGGTCAGCAGCCACAGGGCGATGACCACGACCAGCAGCACGGCGGCGAAGGCCAGCGGATGCGTGAGCGCCAGCCAGATCGCGCCCACCGAGGCACCGTCCTCCACCAGGCTCGCGCCCACGTTGGAAAACGGCTCGGGCGAAGTGTTGATGGCCGCGCGCGCCGTGCTCTTGGCCACCTGGCTGGACAGGGCCAGCGAGCCGCCCATCAGGGCCGCCATGGTGGCCATGGTCGCGCTGTCGGCGCCGAAGACGCCGGCCGCCAGCGCCGCGCCCGCAGGGATGCGGATCACGCTTTGCAGCAGGTCCCAGACCGAGTCCACGCCGGGGATCTTGTCGGCGAAGAACTCCACGAACAGCAGCGCGCCGCTGGCGAACAGCAGGGCTGGATGCTCCAGCACATGCAGCCCGCCCGGCAGCGCCACCCAGCCCAGCGCCCCCAGCAGCCCGGTCACGAAGACCACGGCGTAGAGCCTAAAGCCGCTGGCCCAGCCCAGTGCGGCGGCCAGCGCCAGCAGGCCGGCCATGTCCATGCCGCTGGTGGCCTGGCCCACGCGCTCGGCCACTTCGCCAGCCGCCTCGCTGACCGTGTGGTGCACGGCCGGACCCGGGTACAGGCCCACGGACTGCAGCCACTGGACGAGGGAGTCGGTCAGGGTGCTCATGGTGTTGGCTCGGCGTTGGCTCGGCGTTGCTCGGTGGTCGCGCGATGAATGGGCAGCCCGCGCGTGTCAGGCCAGCCAGGCCGGCTTGCGCTTTTGCAGGAAGGCCTGCACGCCCTCCTTGCCCTCGGCGCTGGCGCGGATGTCGGCGATGCCTTCGACGGTGGCGGCGATCAGCTGCTCGTTGATCTCGCGCTCGGCCACGTCGATCACAAGGCGCTTGCAGGCGCGGGCGGCGGCGGGACCGGCGCTGACCAGGTGCTTGAGCAGGCCGTCCACGGCGTTGTCCAGCTCGTCTGCCGCCACCACGCGGTGCACGAAGCCGATGCGCAGCGCCTCGGCCGCGTCGAAGCGTTCACCGGTCAGGAAGTAGCGGTGGGCGGCGCGCGCGCCCATGGCGCGGATCACGTAGGGGCTGATGGTGGCGGGGATGAGGCCGATCTTCACCTCGGACAGGCAAAAGCCCGCGCCCTCGGCGGCCACGGCCATGTCGCAGGCAGCGACCAGGCCCATGCCGCCCGCATAGACATCGCCCTGCACGCGCGCGATGGTGGGCTGCGGGCATTCGTAGATCACGCGCAGCATTTCGGCCAGCAGGCCGGCGTCCTCGCGGTTCTCGTCGCGCGAGTAGTCGGCCATGCGGCGCATCCAGTTGAGGTTGGCGCCTGCGCAGAAGGCCGGCCCCTCGGCGGCCAGCACCACGGCGCGCACGTCGCTGCGCTTGCCCACGGAGTGGAAGGCCTGGGTGATGTCGGCAATGACCTCGTCGCTGAAGGCATTGCGCACTTCGGGCTGGGTCAGCGTGATGGTGGCCAGGGGGCCCTGGAATTCGAGGGTCAGTGCGGTGGTTTTCATGAAGTACCTCGCTGCAAGGAAAGAGGGGCCGCCGTCACATGCGGAACACGCCGAAGCGCGTGTCCTCTATGGGCGCGTTGCGCGTGGCCGCCAGGCCCAGCGCCAGCACGCGGCGCGTGTCGGCGGGGTCGATGACGCCATCGTCCCACAGGCGCGCCGTCGCGTAATAGGGGTGGCCCTGATCCTCGTACTGCTGGCGGATGGGGGCCTTGAAGGCCTCTTCCTCCTCGGCCGTCCACTGGCCGCCCTTGGCCTCGATGCCGTCGCGCTTGACGGTGGCCAGCACGCTGGCCGCCTGCTCGCCGCCCATGACCGAGATGCGGGCGTTGGGCCACATCCACAGGAAGCGCGGCGAGTAGGCGCGGCCGCACATGCCGTAGTTGCCCGCGCCGAAGGAGCCGCCGATGATGATGGTGAACTTCGGCACGGCCGCCGTGGCCACGGCCGTGACCAGCTTGGCGCCGTGGCGGGCAATGCCTTCGTTCTCGTACTTGCGGCCCACCATGAAGCCCGTGATGTTCTGCAGGAAGACCAGCGGGATCTTGCGCTGGCAGCACAGCTCGATGAAGTGCGCGCCCTTGACCGCCGATTCGCTGAACAGGATGCCGTTGTTGGCGATGATGCCCACCTGCATGCCCTCGATGCGCGCAAAGCCGCAGACCAGGGTGGCGCCGAAGCGGGCCTTGAACTCGTCGAAGCGGCTGCCGTCCACCACGCGGGCGATGATCTCGCGCACATCGAAGGGCTTGCGCGTGTCCACGGGGATCACGCCGTACAGCTCGCCCCCGTCGAACAGCGGCGCCTCGGGGGGCAGGTCGCCAGCCGAAGGCTGCTTGGCATGGTTGAGGTTGGCCACGGCCTGGCGCGCCAGCGCCAGCGCGTGGGTGTCGTTGTGGGCAAGGTGGTCGGCCACGCCCGACAGGCGCGTGTGCACGTCGCCGCCGCCCAGGTCCTCGGCGCTGACCACCTCGCCCGTGGCGGCCTTCACCAGCGGCGGGCCGCCCAGGAAGATGGTGCCCTGGTTCTTGACGATGATGGACTCGTCGCTCATGGCCGGCACATAGGCGCCGCCGGCCGTGCACGAGCCCATGACCACGGCGATCTGGGCAATGCCCTCGGCGCTCATGTTGGCCTGGTTGAAGAAGATGCGGCCGAAGTGCTCGCGGTCGGGAAACACATCGTCCTGGTTGGGCAGGTTGGCGCCGCCCGAGTCCACCAGGTAGATGCAGGGCAGGCGGTTCTGCGCGGCGATCTCCTGGGCGCGCAGGTGCTTCTTCACCGTCATCGGGTAGTAGGTGCCGCCCTTCACCGTGGCGTCGTTGCACACGATCATGCAGTCCACGCCGCTGACGCGGCCGATGCCGGCGATCAGGCCCGCGCCGGGTGCATCGTTGCGGTACATGTTGAGCGCGGCCAGCGGGGCGATCTCCAGGAAGGGCGTGCCCGGGTCCAGCAGCATGGCCACGCGGTCGCGCGGCAGCAGCTTGCCGCGCGCCACGTGCTTGGCGCGCGCGGCCTCGCCGCCGCCCTCGGCGACCTTGGCCACCTGGGCCTGCAGGTCCTCGACCACGGCGCGCATGGCCGCCGCATTGGCCAGGAAGTCCGCCGAACGCGGATTGAGTTGGGTGCCCAGAATGCTCATGTGTGGCCTCTTCTTGTGTTTGCCCGATGCGGGCGCTTGGTTTTTTCGAATGTGCGGCAAAGAACGGCGGCCCGGGCTGGGGAAAATGCCGTATGCACACCGTTGAAATCGTCTTGCTCGTTTTGCTGCTGGGGGCACTGACCGGCATTGCCGCGCGCTATGTGCGCGCCATCCCGCTGCCGCTGATACAGATCGCCCTGGGAGCGCTGATCGCCTGGCCGCAAAAGGGCCTGCACATCGCCTTCGATCCCGAGCTGTTCCTGCTGCTGTTCATCCCGCCGCTGCTGTTCGCCGACGGCTGGCGCATCCCCAAGCGCGAGTTCTTCTCGCTGTACCGCCCCATCCTGCGCCTGGCGCTGGGCCTGGTGCTGTTCACGGTGGTGGGGCTGGGCTGGCTGATCCACTGGCTGGTGCCCGGCATGCCGCTGACCGTGGCCTTTGCGCTGGCCGCCGTGGTATCGCCCACCGATGCCGTGGCCGTCTCGGCCATCACGCGCAACCTGGGCATGCCCGAGAAGACCATGCACATCCTCGAAGGCGAGTCCCTGCTCAACGATGCCTCGGGCCTGGTGGCGCTGAAGTTCGCCATTGCCGCCACGCTGACCGGCCTGTTCTCGTGGACCGAGGTGGCCAAGGAATTCATGTGGATGGCCCTGGGCGGCCTGGGTGTGGGCACGCTGATCGGCTGGGGCTTTTCCTATGCGCGCAGCACCATCACGCGCCGCCTGGGCGACGTGGCGGCCACGCAGATGGTGCTGCTGCTGATCCTGCTGCCCTTCGCCGCCTACATCGTGGGCGAAAAGATCGGCGTGTCGGGCATCCTGTCGGCCGTGGCCGCGGGCATTGCCACCAACTTCGCCGACCTGGAGCGCAGCAGCTACATCAGCGAGCGGCTGCAGACCGAGGGCACCTGGAGCATGGTGGAAGCCTCGTTCAACGGCGCCATCTTCCTGCTGCTGGGCCTGCAGCTGCCCTCCATCATCGGCGTGACGCTGCACGATGCGGGCAGCGAATGGTGGGTGCTGGTGGGCTATGTGGTGATCATCTCCAGCGCGCTGCTGCTGATGCGCTGGATCTGGCTGACCCTGGGCGTGCAGCGCAGCCTGGCTCGCGCCCACTTCCAGGGAAAGATGGCAGAGCGCCCCTCCCACCTGCTGAACCTGGCCACCACCATGGCCGGCATACGCGGCGCCGTGACGCTGGCCGGCGCGCTGTCCGTGCCCATGCTGCTGAACAACGGCCAGCCCTTTCCGGGCCGCGAGATGCTGATCTTCCTGGCCACGGGCACCATCTTGTTCACGCTGGTGCTGGGCAGCATCGCGCTGCCGCTGATCCTGCGCCGCATGCCCCAGCCCGGCGAATCGCCCACGGTGCGCGAGGAGCGCCTGGCGCGCGTGGCCGCCTGCCAGTCCGCCATTGGCGGGCTGACGCTGAGCGAGCAAGAGATCCAGGGCCACACGCCCGAATGGGTGGCCATGCACCAGGAGGTCATGGGCCACCTGACGCAGGAGTACCGCAACCGCGTCCAGCTGCTGGACGACGGCAGCGGCACGGCCTCCAGCATCGAGATCCAGCGCGAGGCGCCCGAAGTCGTGCGCCAGCGCAAGCTGCGCTACCTGCTGGAGATCGAGCTGCGCCTGCGCTGCATCCACCAGGAGCGCGACGCGCTCTACGCCGAGCGCCAGGCCCACCGCATCAACGACGAGTCGCTGCGCCGCCTGGTCAGCGAGCTGGACATGCAGGAGGTCTCGCTGCGCAAGCGCCTGGTCGTGGCGCGCCGCGCTGCCGCCTCGGCCGTGAGCGCGCCCGAGGGCGGCACGCACTAGGCGGCACGCAGTGGACAGCTGGCGGCAGTGCATGAAAGCAGCCCTCAGGCGGTCCTGGCCGGGCGCAGATCCAGCATGGCGATCATCTCGTCGCGGATCTTGAACTTCTGGATCTTGCCGGTCACAGTCATCGGGAAGGCCTCGACGAAGCGGATGTAGCGCGGCACCTTGTAGTGGGCGATCTGGCCCTTGCAGAAGTCGCGCACGCCGTCTTCGGTCAGCGCCTGGCCGGGCTTGACGATGATCCAGGCGCACAGCTCCTCGCCGTAGCGCACATCGGGCACGCCGACCACCTGCACGTCCTGCACCTGGGGATGGCGGTAGAGGAATTCCTCGATCTCGCGCGGGTAGATGTTCTCGCCGCCGCGGATCACCATGTCCTTGATGCGGCCGACGATGTTCACATAGCCCTGCTCATCCATGGTGGCCAGGTCGCCCGTGTGCATCCAGGCATCGTCGTCGATGGCCTCGCGCGTGCGGGCCTCGTCCCCCCAGTAGCCGTGCATGACCGAGTAGCCGCGCGTGCACAGCTCGCCCGAGACGCCGGGCGCCACGACCTCGCCCGTGGCCGGGTCGACGATCTTGACCTCCAGGTGCGGCTGCACCTTGCCCACGGTGGACACGCGGCGCTCCAGCGGCGTGTCGGCATCGCTCTGGCAGCTGACGGGGCTGGTCTCGGTCATGCCGTAGGCGATGGTGATCTCGGACAGGTGCATGTCGCTGACCACGCGCTTCATCACCTCGATGGGGCAGGGCGAGCCGGCCATGATGCCGGTGCGCAGCGTGCTCAGGTCGAACTCCTTGAAGCGCGGGTGGTCCAGCTCGGCGATGAACATGGTGGGCACGCCGTGCAGGCCCGTGCAGCGCTCGGCCTGCACGGTCTCCAGCACCAGCAGCGGATCGAATCCGTCATTCGGGTAGACGATGGCCGATCCATGCGTGAAGCAGGCCAGGTTGCCCAGCACCATGCCGAAGCAGTGGTACAGCGGCACGGGAATGCACAGCCGGTCCTCGGGCGTCAGCCGCATGCACTCGCCGATGAAAAAGCCGTTGTTCAGGATGTTGCGGTGGGTCAGCGTGGCGCCCTTGGGAAAGCCCGTCGTGCCGCTGGTGAACTGGATGTTGATGGGGTCGGTGTTCTTGAGCGTGGCGGCCACGGCGTCGATGCGCGCATCCTGCGCATCACCGCGCGCCAGCAGGCTGGAAAAGCGCAGCATGCCGGGCTGCTCTTCGCCCTGCCCTGCCACGTCGATCCAGACCACGCTGCGCAGCTGGGGCAGGCGCGCGCAATGCAGGCGGCCGGGCTCGGCCGTGGCCAGCTCGGGGGCCAGTTCACGCAGCATGCCCAGGTAGTCGCTGGTCTTGAACTGCGCCATGGTCACCAGGGCCTTGCAGCCGACCTTGTTGAGCGCGTACTCGACCTCGGAGGTGCGGTAGGCCGGGTTGATGTTGACCAGCACCAGGCCGACCTGGGCCGTGGCCAGCTGCATCAGCACCCATTCGGCGTTGTTGTGCGACCAGATGCCGACGCGGTCGCCCTTGTCCAGCCCCAGGCCCAGCAGCGCGCTGGCCAGGCGGCGCGCCTCGCTGTGCAGGCCGGCATAGCTGTAGCGCAGGCCCTGGTGGCGGCTGACCAGGGCCTCGCGATCGGGCTGGCGGGCCGCCATGTCGGCAAAGAAATCGCCGATGGTCTGCTCGATCAGCGGCACATCGGTGCGGCCTTGGGCATGGCTGGAAGCGAGCGGGGCGTTCTGGGCGGGCATGCGTTGTCTCCTGTGTCGTCGGCGTCGCCTGGGACGGGCAAATGCAGTGGCCTGCCCCGTCACGGCAGCTATTGCGTGGCAGCATAAGGGCCAACCCCGAGCAGAACAGGCCACGAAGGTTGCAATAATTGCCAGCATGTTCACCCCCTCGCTGGTCAAGACCCCCCTGCCCCAGGCGGCCGCCACCATGGCCTCCGCACACCCTGCAGTCACGCCCATGGCCTTTGTGCAGGCCATTATGCTGGCCTACGAACGCCGGGGCATCAGCGCCCTGTCCGCCCTGGAGAAGGCACAAATTGCGCCAGACTCCGTCAAAGAGCGCAACGAGTGCATCACGGCGCTGCAGATGGAGGCACTGTCCGATGCCGCCATGCGCGAACTCGACGACGAGGCCCTGGGCTGGTTCTCCCGGCGCCTGCCCTGGGGCAGCTACGGCATGCTGGCACGCGCCAGCATGGGCAGCGAGCAGCTGGGCCTGGCGCTGGCGCGCTGGTGCCGCCACCATGGCCTGCTGGCCGACGACATCCGCCTCACGCTGACGCAGGAAGACGGCTTGGCCACGCTGGCCATCGAGGAGCTGTCCACGCTGGGCGCCATGCGCGAGTTCTGCCTGCTGTCGGTGCTGCGCAATATCCACGGCCTGGCCAGCTGGTTCATCGATGAGCCGCTGCCGCTGCGGCGCGCCTGCTTTCCCTTCGATCCCCCGCCGCATGCGGGCGTGTATGCGCTGCTGTTCCCGCCGGGCGAGGTGGAGTTTGGCGCGGCCCGGGCCTGCCTCCAGTTCGACGCGCGTTTTCTGGATATGCCGCTGACGCGCGACGAGCCTGCGCTGCAGCGCATGCTGCAGCGCGCCCTGCCGCTGCAGGTGCGCCCCTACCGGCGCGAGCGCCAGCTGGTGCAGCGCGTGCGCCAGCTGCTGGCGGCCGACGCCGAATGCCTGCAGACGGCCGACACGCTGGCGCGCCAGCTGCACCTGTCCCAGCGCAGCCTGCATCGCCAGCTCAAGGAAGAAGGCGCCTCGCTGCAGGCGCTCAAGGACGAGGTGCGGCGCGAACGTGCCGTGGCCCTGCTGCTGCGCACCAGCCGACCCATCAAGCGCATCGCGCAGTCCTGCGGCTTTCTCAACGACAAGAGCTTCATCCGCGCCTTCCGGCTGTGGACGGGGCTGTCGCCTTCCGAATTCCGCAAGAGCGCGCGAGCCCGGCCCGAGTGAGGGCCGCGCGCATCCTGGCGCGATTTGCATCCTGCGCGACAGCCGCCGTCCGCGCATCTGGCCTAGGCTTTGCGCATGCACCATCTCCACCACTGCGTCAGCGCGCGCTCCTTCCGCGCGCTGTGGATGCTCGAAGAACTGCAGCTTCCCTACACGCTGCACATGCTGCCGTTTCCGCCGCGCGCGCTGCAGCGCAGCTACCTGGAGCTCAACCCGCTGGGCACGGTGCCGCTGCTGCGCCACGGCGAGGCCAGGCTGACCGAGTCAGCCGCCATCTGCGAATACCTGGCCGCCCTGCACCCCGGGGCGGGCCTGTCCGTGCAGCCGCAGGAGGCGGGCTTCGCGGCCTACCTCAACTGGCTGCACATGAGCGATGCCACGCTGACCTTCCCGCAGACCCTGGTGCTGCGCTATGCGCACTTCGAGCCAGCCGAACGGCGCCAGCCCCAGGTGGCCCAGGACTACCAGCGCTGGTTCCTTGCGCGGCTGCGCGCCGTGGAGCAGGCCGTGGAGCAGCGCGACTGGCTCACGGCAGACCGCTTCACCGCTGCCGACGTGGCCGTGGGCTATGCGCTGATGCTGTCGGCGCACCTGGAGATGGAATCGCAATGGGGGCCTGCCACCCAGGCCTACTGGCAGCGCCTGCAGCAGCGGCCCGCCTTCCAGCGGGCGCTGCAGGCCGAGCAGCAGGCCGCGCGTGCGCAGGCCGTGGACGAGACGCCTTCGCCGCGGCTGCGCTAGGGCCGGCTCAAGCCCAAGCTCAGGCGCTGGCGCTGGCCTGCCCGATGGCGCGCAGCATGGCAGGCAGCTCGCCCATGTCGCCGAACACGCAGCTGGCGCCGGCTTCGAGCAGTTGCTCGGCCGAGGCATGGCCCTGGTCGGCCGGGAAGTAGCCCCAGACCGTGGCGCCTGCGGCCACGCCGGCGGTGACGCCGGTCACCGTGTCCTCGATGACCAGGCAGCGCGCCGGCTCCACGCCCAGGGCGGCGGCGGCGGCCAGGTACACATCGGGAAAGGGCTTGCTGCGCGGCAGCTCATGGCCGCTGAAGACGCGGCCCTCGAAATAAGGGGCCATGCCGACCTGGGCCAGCTGCATCTCCACCTTGGCGCGGTCCGCGCCCGAGGCGCAGGCGATGCGGCCAGCGCACAGCGCATGGGACTCGCTGACGGCGGACAGCGCGCCGTCAATGGCCACCAGCTCGGCGCGCAGAGCGGCGTTGCGGCGCTCGTAGAAGGCGGCCATCCATGCGTCGGTCAGCGGCTTGCCGGTGCGCGCCTCGATCAGCGCGGCCTGGCTGCGCACGGTCTTGCCGATGAATTCGCGCAGGCATTCCTCGGTGCTGATGGGCCAGCCCGATTCATTGAGCATGGTGCACAGCACGCGGTTGGTGATGGATTCACTGTCGACGAGCACGCCGTCACAGTCGAAGAGCACGGCCTCGAAAGCAGTCATGGATGGATTCTCGAAACAAACTGAGCAAGGGCGCCCTGGGGCGCCCTTGCTGCGGAAAATGGCCGGATTATGCGCCGGCCGCGCATGCCTGTGCCCTGCTCAGGGGAAGGAGGCACCGGCCAGCGGATGCACCATGCGCTTGACGTTGCGCACCGAGATGGAATGGAACTGGCCATCGTCGGTGACCACATCGCCGAAGGCGAAAAAGCCTTCGGCCGCGTTGCGGTTGAACTGCTCCAGGCGCTGCGCGAGGCTGGCGTTGTTGGACACGGATTCGAGGCGGTACTCGATGGCGCCCTGCTGGTCGCCGCTCTTTTCGTACAGCTGCACGCCTTCGGTATTGCCGCGCAGCACCAGGGCGCCACGCAGCAGGTGGCCCTTGGCACCCATCTCGTCCAGGCGCTGCTTCAGCGCCGTGCCGTTGGCCATGCCGAAGGGCGCGGCCAGGGCGAACACCGCGTACTCGAAGGCCGGCGCCTTGGAGTCCTTGACGTAGAGGTTGAACATCTCGTCGCCCGAGATCAGCGGGCCCGTGTAGCGGAAACCCCGGCCGCTCATCTCGGCCAGTTGCTGCGTGAAGCCGGACGTGTCCAGCGCACCCACGGCGGGGCGCGTCTCGTAGCTGTAGGTGGCGGCGGCGCTGCTGCTGCGCACATAGAGGTTGCGCAGGTCCTGCGTGCTGCTGGGGAACGCCATGCCCGACTTGTACAGGTAGCCCTGCGCACCCTGCGCATTGAGCTGGGCCACCAGGGCCGAGACGCCCGCCACGTCGGCCACCATGCGGTAGTCCAGGCGCGTGCCGGTGTGGGCCGTGTCGGTGACGTAGAAGTCACCGATGGGAACGGGGAAGGTCGTGCCGCCCGAGGCCAGGCTGTAGGTGAAGGCATAGCCTTGCGCCCCCAGCGTGTTCATGGCGGACAGGGCCGCGTCGAAGTTTTCGGCAGCCGTCTCCATGCGGTACTGGCCGGTCACCGGCGTCGTCGTGCCGCCGCCGGGGTTGCCGGGCGTGCCGGGGTTGCCAGGATTTCCGCCATTGCCGGGATCTCCGCCGCCCGGTTCTCCCAATCCACCACCACCGCCACCGCCACAGGCGGCCAGGGTTCCCAGAAGCATCAATGCCGCACTGCGGCGCGTGAGCTGTACCATCTTCATGACTATCTCCCCTTCTCGTTGAATACGTGCCCGTTCCATGCGGAATCTCAGGGCATCGGCGGCGATTTTGGGGAGTTGGCCGACATCCGGTCACCCCCCGGCCGGGGGGTAATCGTTACGATGTGCGCAAGGTGTATCCGGGCGCGCCCTGGCGCTCCAGCCCTTTCGACATGCTTTCGCGCGGACCATGCACAGCCATCCCCTCCTGACCGATTCCTCCTGCCTCCAATCGGGGCGCTATGCCCTGGTGATCGACGACCACCCGCTGACGGCCATGGGCGTGTCCGAGTTCCTGAAACAATTCGGCCTGTCCGAAGTCCATGCCGTGGCCGATGCGGGCGAAGGCCTGCAGTGCATGGCCGGCAGGGGATCGCCGCATCTGGCCATCGTGGATTTCTGGCTGGGTGCCAGCGCAGGCACGGACGTGGTGCGCGAAATCCGCACGCTGGCGCCCGCCTGCCGCGTGCTCATGACCAGCGGCGACACGCATGGCGCGATTGCCCTGAAGGCACGCGCGGCCGGGGCCCATGGCTTTGTGCTCAAGTCGCAGCCGCCGCAGGTGCTGCAGCAGGCCCTGGCGGCCCTGCTGCGCGGCGAGACCTGGTTCCCCGCCGCCCCGCTGGCGCCGCAGTCGCCCGGCGGCGCCCATGCCATCCGCATGACGGCGGCCGAGCTGGGCCTCACCCCGCGCCAGGCCCAGGTGCTGGACCTGGTGCTGCGCGGCCTGCCCAATCCCAGCATTGCGCAGTTGCTGCACCTGTCGCCGCACACGGTCAAGGAGCATGTGGCAGGCGCCCTGCAGCGCCTGGGCGTGCACAGCCGCATCGACGCAATCACGCGCATGCAGGGCATTGCGCTGGAGCTGCCGCCCTCCGTACCGCCGACCGATACGGTTCAGGCGCCGGCCAGCCTGCGCTGAAGCAGGGCCAGCAGCGCCAGCGGGTCCACGGGCTTGCGCAGCAGCAGATAGCCCAGTTCCTGCGCCTCCTGCTCCAGCGCCGGTGACGGCTCGCCGCTGAGCAGGGCGCCCGCCGCCTGCGGCGCTTGCGCCAGCACGTTCTGCAGCAGCGCAAAGCCGTTCTCGCCCTGGGCCAGATGGTGGTCGCACAGCACGAAATCGGGATGCTGCCCCGCCGCCAGCCAGTCGGCCACCTCGCGGCCCGTGGCGGCCACATCCACCTGCAGCCCCCAATCGCGCAGCAGGCCGGCCAGGGCCCGCGCCACCTGCGCATCGTCATCGACCACCCAGCACCGGCCCTGGAGCAGGGGCGGCCGGGCCTGCGCCTGCGCCTGCGCCTGCGGTCCATCGGACGATCCCTCGGACTGCGGCAAGGCCGCCTGCACATTCAGGCTGGACGGCAATTGCAGCCAGAAGCACGAACCCCGCCCCGGCGTGGACAGCAGGCCGTGCTCCACGCCCATGCGCCGCGCGGCTGCGGCCACGACGGCCAGGCCCAGGCCCTGGCTGCTCACGCCGGGCAGGTGGTCGGCCGCAGGCTGGGCCGCGCGCCGGGCCGCCTGGCCTGAACGCGCGCGAAAGTGCGGTGCGAAGACATGGGGCCGGTCTTCGGCCGCAATGCCCAGGCCCGTGTCCCAGACCTCGATGCGCCAGCCCCCGCCGTGCACGCGGGCGGCCAGCAGCACCCCGCCGCGCTGGGTGTAGCGCAGGGCGTTGTGCAGCAGGTTGAACACCATCTGGCGCAGCAGGGCCTCATCGGCACGCACCAGGCTGTCCATGCCGCGCGCCACGCGCCAGCGCAGCACCAGCCCGCGCTGGCGCGCCTCGGCCGCGAACAGGCGCGTGGCATCGCCCAGCAGAATGCGCAGGTCCATCACCTGGGCGCGCAGCTCCCAGGTGCCGTTCTCCAGGCGCGACAGGTCCAGCAGGTCGTTGCACATGGTGCCCAGCGACTGGGCACAGGCCTGGGCATCGTCAAGCACGCCTGCCAGCGCGCCGTCGGCATTGCGCTGGCGGGCGGTTTCCACCAGCAGGCCCAGGGCATGCAGGGGCTGGCGCAGGTCATGGCTGGCGGCCGACAGGAAGCGGCTCTTGGCCTCCAGCGCCTGTTCGGCCTGCTCCTTGGCGGCCAGGTAGCGTTCGGCCAGCAGCTGGCGGTCACGCTCCTGCGCCCATTGCTGCAGCATGAGCTGGCGCGCCCCCCAGGCATGGCGCGCGATGGTGGCGCCATACAGCATGAGCAGCGGCAGCAGGTACAGGCCCCTGTTCGGGAAGTACCAGACCACGGCCAGCAGCATGGCGCCGTACAGCACGCCGAAGAAGCGCTTGAATACGGCAGCCGCCGGCGCCAGGAAGGTGGCGGCCGAGGCCACGACGCCGCACAGCACCAGGTAGATGAAAAGCCGGAATTCATGGCCGCTGCCATGGGTCAGCGGTATCGCCAGCGCCCAGGAACCGGCGTTGAGCAGGGCCATGCGGCCCATCACGCGCTCCCAGCGCTGCAGCCGCGCTGGCAACTCGGCCGATGGCACGGCAGCACCCAGGTCCCGGCGCAACTGGCGTCGCAACCCGACAAAGACGCAGGCCATGAACGCCATGCCCAGCCACCACAGCAGCAGCGGCACCTGGAAGGCGCCCGTTTCGTGCCGCTGCAGCCAGACCACGATGCCGGGGATGATGAGGGCCGCCGCCTCGGACGAGCCCCGCGATGCGATGGACAGCAGCAGCCGCTGGCGCTGCTGCAGTTTCCACAGCGGCTCCGCAGGGCCGCTGTCGTGTTCAGAACTGGTCGCCATCCACGTAGAGCCAGCGCCCGGCTTCGCGCACGAAACGGCTGCGCTCATGCAGGCGCACGGCGCGGCCGCCCACGCGGTAGCGCGCGACGAAT
This sequence comes from Delftia sp. ASV31, assembly GCF_016428765.1. Classification (NCBI taxonomy): domain Bacteria; kingdom Pseudomonadati; phylum Pseudomonadota; class Betaproteobacteria; order Burkholderiales; family Comamonadaceae; genus Delftia; species Delftia sp. ASV31. The sequence continues at coordinate 10,991 of NZ_JAELTK010000024.1, read as the reverse complement.
TCCACCTCGGCGCTGTCCTCGCCGGTGCTTCGGAAGTCCTTGACCGCCAGCCCCAGCCAGCGTGCTGAAGGCTCGAAGTCCAGCGTGGCGGGCCGCTGGCTGGCGTGCCAGGTGGCCAGCAGATAGGCGGCGTCCTCGCGCACGAAGGCGCTGTAGCGCGAGCGCATCAAGGCCTGGGCATCGGGCGCAGGGCAGTCGTCGAAATGGTCCAGGTAGCGGCCGCAGCAGGCATCGAAGGCCAGGGGACGGCCCTTGGCATCGTGCTGGCCGCAGGGACAGGCCGGGGAGGTGGCGGCAGCGCTCATAGCGGCTGGCCCTGCGGAACTTGCGGAACTTGCGGAATTTGCGGAATTTGCGGAATTTGGGAGAGGACGGCGCGGGAGCAGGAATGCATGTCAGTCACGGCCGCCTTGCTGCGACCGGGTTCTTGATGGAGGACAGGCGGGCCATGATACTGACCGCGGGCCCTCGGGCCTGTAAGGAGAGCCCATGTTTTCAATGTCGGTCCCGTGGTGGGAGTTCGTGGTGCGCGGCGTGGCCGTCTACCTGTTTTTGCTGGTGTTCCTTCGGCTGACCGGGCGGCGCCAGACGGGGCAATACGCGCCGTTCGACCTGGTGCTGCTGCTCATCCTGTCGAATGCGGTGCAGAACTCCATGAATGCCGGGGACAACTCGCTGATCGGCGGCATGGTCTCGGCCTCCACGCTGATCCTGTGCCATCTGCTGCTGTCCTGGCTGACCTTTCGCTTTCCCGCGCTGGAGCGGCTCATCGACGGCAAGGCCAAGGCCCTGATCAGGGACGGACACCTGAACAAGGACCTGATGCGCGAGGAACGCATCACGCGCGACGATATCGAGGCCGCGCTGCGTGCGGGCGGCTGCCTGCACCTGCGCGAGGTGGAGCGCGCCACGCTGGAGACCGACGGCAGCATCACCGTCGTCCTGCGCCGCCGCGACAGCGAGAACGACGGCGATCCGCCGGTCTGACCCCCTGCCCGGCAGGCCCTGTCAGTCGAGCTGCTCCAGGAAGCGCTCGATGGCCAGGTTCACGGGCTGCGGATGCGTGAGGTTGGCCGCATGGCCGGCACCCGGCACCTCCACCCACTGCGCCCTGGGCAAGGCCTTGGCCATGGCGCGTGCACGGTCGGGCGCGATGGCTGTGTCGTCCGTTCCATGGATGACCAGGGCCGGCACATGGATGTCGGGCAGGCGCGGGCTGATGTCATCGCGCTGGGCCAGCGCCAGAAAGCTCTGCCCCAGGTTGATGGGCGTGGCCTTCTTCCATTTGGCACGCCAGGCGGCCGCGCCGCTCCAGCCCTGGCCCAGGATGGTGCGCTCCACCGTGGTCGCCATGTCGTCGCTGAGGCCATGCTCCATCCAGGCGCGCAGCAAGGCTTCGTGGTGGGGCATCTGCTCGGGGTCTTCCAGCATGGCCTGGGTGTCGATCAGCACCAGCGCGCGCACGATCTCGGGGTGGATGAGCGCGCAGCGCAGCGACAGGTAGCCGCCCTGCGACATGCCGACCAGCACCGCGCGCTCCACGCCCAGGTGCTCGAGCAGGGCGGCCAGGTCGTCGGCCGAGTCGTAGTAGTCGAAGGGTGCGCAATGCGCGGGGTCTGCCGTCTGGCCATGGCCGCGCTCGTCCCAGCTGATGCAGCGAAAGCGCCCCTGCAGTGCCTGGACCTGGGGGGCGAACATGGTGTGGTCCATGAGCAGCCCGTGCGAAAACACCAGGGCCGGGCCTCTCCCTCCCGTGTCCTCGTAGTACAGGTTCTGGCCGTTGACGGAAGCGATGGGCATGTCGGGATCTCCTGCGAAGGTGGTCACAAACCTGCCGGAAACGGCTGCCCGCCTCTCTCGGGCGCCGTGCCGGCGATGCTCCATGCTAAGCCCTGCGGGTGTCAGGGCCATCCGGCCCGACCCGCAGCGTGGGGGATTGGCCTCAGGCCAGGGCGCGCTGGATGAGAATTTTCTGCACGTCGCTCGTGCCTTCGTAGATCTGGCAGACGCGCACGTCGCGGTAGATGCGTTCCACGGGGAAGTCGCTGACCACGCCATAGCCGCCCAGGGTCTGGATGGCGGCGCTGCACACGCGCTCGGCCATTTCGCTGGCGAACAGCTTGGCCATGGCCGCTTCCTTGAGGCAGGGCAGGCCGGCATCGCGCAGGCTGGCCGCATGCCAGATCAGCTGGCGCGCGGCCTCGATCTGCGTGGCGCAGTCGGCCAGGCGAAAGCCCACGGCCTGGTGGTTGAAGATGGGCTGGCCGAAGCTCTCGCGCTCCTTGGAGTACTGCAGCGCGCAATCGAAGGCCGCACGCGCCATGCCCACGCTTTGCGCGGCAATGCCGATGCGCCCTCCTTCCAGCGCCGACAGCGCAATCCTGTAGCCCTCGCCCTCGGCGCCGATGAGGTTGGCGGCGGGGATGCGGCAGCCCTCGAACTGGATCTGGGCCGTGTCCGAACTGTGCTGGCCCAGCTTGTCCTCCAGCCGCAGCACCTGGTAGCCGGGTGCGGAGGTCGGAACGATGAAGGCGCTCATGCCGCGCTTGCCAGCAGCCTTGTCGGTGACGGCGATGACGATGGCCACGTCGCCGTTCTTGCCGCTGGTGATGAATTGCTTGACGCCGTTGATCACGTAGTCGCTGCCGTCGCGCGTGGCCGTGGTGCGCAGCGCCGAGGCGTCCGAGCCCACATGCGGCTCGGTCAGGCAGAAGGCGCCCAGCATCTCGCCGCGCGCCAGCGGCGCCAGCCATTGCTGCTTTTGCGCCTCGCTGCCGTAGCGCATGAGGATGGCGTTGACGGGGCAGTTGGTGACGCTGATCACCGTGCTGGTGCCGCCGTCGCCGGCTGCGATTTCCTCCAGCACCAGGGCAAGGCTCAGGTAGTCGAGGCCGGCGCCGCCGTATTCCTCGGGCACGCAGATGCCGTAGGCGCCCAGCGCCGCCAGGCCCTGGTGCACGTTCTTGGGAAAGTGGTGTTCCTTGTCCCAGCGTGCGGCATGGGGCGTGATTTCGGTGCGCACGAAGTCGCGCACCGCGTCACGGATCATTTCCTGGTCTGCGTTGAGCAGCATGTCTTGTCTCCTGATTCTTGTTTCGTTGTTCGTTGTCCGTTGCGCTGGCCGGATCTGCCGTCGGATCTACCAGGCGATGCGCTGCCCGTCGTGGCGCAGCATGCGGCCCCGGTCGGCCGGCGTGACGCCGGCCAGCGTGCGCACCAGGCCCTGCACGCTTTGCTCCACGGTGAAGGTGGCAGCCGCGCCACCCATGTCGGTCTGCACCCAGCCCGGGTCCAGCGCGACCACGGTGGCGCCCGGCCATTGCGGCTGTGCGCTGGCCACGACCATGTTGAGCGCAGCCTTGCTGACGCGGTAGAGCCAGGCGTCGGATTCGGCGTCGGCCAGCAGCGACATCTGGCTGGAGAACAGGCCGAACACGCCACCCGCCGCCTCGACCAGCGGCGCCACCTGGGGCAGCACCTGCATGGCGCCCAGCACATTGGTGTGCATGACGCGGTCGAACTGCTCGCGCGTGGGCGGCGTGGCCGAGCTGTGGGCATCCCACACTCCGGCCACATACAGCGCCAGCTCGATCTTCTCGCCGTCGAGCTGCCAGGCCAGGCCGCTGACGCTGGCCGGCTCGGCCACATCCACCAGCAGCACCTTGGCGCCCGTGGCCTCGACGCGCTCGCGGTCGGCCTCGCTGCGCACCGTGGCGACCACGCTGCGGCCCTGGGCCGCATAGGCCTGCACCAAGGCAAAACCAAGCCCGCGCGAGGCTCCCAACACCAGAGTGACTGCCATGTCTTTCGACCTTTCAAATGGAATGCGGTCAGCGGCCCTGCTCGCCCGCGATCTGCTTTTCGTAGCGCTCGACCATGGCCTCCTGCGTCTCGGTGGGCGCAGGCAGACCGATCTGCTGGTGGACCATCTGGTTCACCGAGGGCATGACGTTGCGCGACACCTGGGACTCTGGCTTCCAGAGCCGGGCGCGCATCAGGGCCTTGGCACAGTGCAGATAGGCCTCCTGCACCTGGATCTCCAGAACGATCTTGGGCCGGAAGCCTTCGCTGGCGAACAGCGCCGTGTAGTGGGCCTCGTCGCGCAGCTTGGCCACGCCGTTGACGCGCAAGGTCTCGTCGAAACCCGGCACCATGAACAGCAGGCCGATGCGCGGATCGGCGATCAGGTTGCTGAAGCTGTCCAGGCGGTTGTTGCCGCCCGAATCGGGAATCAGCAGCGTCTGGTTGTCAGGCGCCTTGATGAAGCCCGGCTTGCCGCCGCGCGGCGAGGCATCCATCATCGCGCCCGCCCCGCCCCCCGTGGCCACGATGCACAGCGGCGACAGCGCGATGAAGCGCAGGCAGTGCCGGTCCAGGTCCACCTGCTGCTTGAGCAAGGCCCTTTCGGCCGGCATGGCATACAGGCTGCGCAACTGTTCTTCGCTGGTAATCATGGTCGAGAGGTTAAGGTAATAGCGGATCGGCCGATCCAAGTCTAGCTCTCTGGACGTCTGTGGCGCTGCCCATAAAACTGGCGCAATGCAAATCAGAGACACCGAGGAAGGGCCTACGCCGGCCGCGCCGCCCCGCACCGAGGGTGTCGTCCCCCTTTCAGGGGGAGGGCGCGCAGCGCCTCAGGGGGTGACCATTTCTATCGCCATGGCTGTTCCCTCGCCGCCGCCTATGCACAGCGTGGCCAGGCCGCGCTTGCCGCCGCGCGCCTGCAGGGCGTGCAGCAGCGTGACCAGGATGCGCGCACCGCTGGCGCCAATGGGGTGGCCCAGCGCACAGGCGCCGCCGTTGACGTTGACCTTGTCGCGCGGCACGCCCAGCTCGGCCATCAGGGCCATGGGCACGACGGCAAAGGCTTCGTTGACTTCCCACAGGTCCACGTCCGCCGCCGTCCAGCCGGCCTTCTTGAGGGCCTTCTGCGTGGCGCCCACGGGGGCCGTGGTGAACCATTCGGGCTCCTGGGCATGCGTGGCATGGGCGACGATGCGCGCCAGCGGCTTGCAGCCCAGCTCCTTGGCCGTGGACTCGCGCATCAGCACCAGGGCGGCGGCGCCGTCGTTGATGCTGGAGCTCGATGCGGCCGTGATCGTGCCGTCCTTCTTGAAGGCGGGCTTGAGACTGGCGATCTTGTCCAGCTTGGCCTTGGCCGGGCCTTCGTCGATGCTGACCGTGACGTCGCCCTTGCGCGTGGAGACGGTCACGGGCGTGATCTCGGCGGCGAAGGCGCCGCTTTCAGTGGCGGCCTGGGCGCGCTTGACGCTTTCGATGGCGTAGGCGTCCTGCTGCTCGCGCGTGAAGTGGTATTTGGCGGCGCAGTCCTCGCCAAAAGTGCCCATGGAGCGGCCGGGCTCGTAGGCGTCCTCCAGGCCGTCGAGCATCATGTGGTCATAGACCTTGTCGTGGCCCATGCGGTAGCCGCCACGGCCCTTCTTGAGCAGGTAGGGCGCATTGGTCATGCTTTCCATGCCGCCGGAGACCACGACATCGCGGCTGCCTGCGACCAGCTGGTCGTGCGCCAGGATGGTGGCCTCCATGCCGGCGCCGCACATCTTGGACAGGGTCACGGCGCCCGTGCTGCGCGGCAGGCCGCCCTTGAAGCCGGCCTGGCGGGCGGGCGCCTGGCCCTGGCCCGCCATCAGGCAGTTGCCGAACAGCACTTCGTCCACTTTCTCGGGCGCCACGCCCGCGCGCTGCACGGCCGCCTTGATGGCGGCGCCGCCCAGATCATGGGCCGCGAGGTCGGCGAAGTCGCCCTGGAAGGCGCCCATGGGGGTGCGGGCTGCGCCGACGATGACGATGGGGTCTTGCATGCTTGTCTCCTGGGGTGTCGTGATGGTGAAAGAAAGGGAAAACGGGTCAGGCCAGCCAGCGGCTGCGCTCGTAGGGGAAGACATCGTGGACATGGCCTTCACGGATGCGCTGCTGGTGCGCCTGCCAGAAGGCGGGGTCGAGCAGGTCGGCATGGTGGCGCATGAAGACTTCGCGCACAGCCGGGTTGCCCAGCAGAAAGGGCGCGAAGGTTTCCGGGAACACATCGCGCGGGCCCACGGGGTACCAGACCTCGCCGCTGAGCTCGTCCTCCTCGTTGCGCGGCGCGGGCACCTGGCGGAAGTGGCAGTCGGTCAGGTATTCGATCTCGTCGTAGTCGTAGAACACCACCTTGCCGCCGCGCGTGATGCCGAAGTTCTTCCACAGCATGTCGCCCGGGAAGATGTTGGCCGCGACCAGGTCCTTGATGGCATTGCCGTACTCGATCACGGCGCTCTCCAGGCGCTGCCGCGGTGCCGGCAGGTCCAGCCCGTCATCGAAGCACTCCTGCAGCAGCATGTTCAGCGGCACCATGCGCCGCTCTATGTAGAGGTGGGAGATGATGACCTCTTGCCGGCCATCGCCGTCGCGGTCGCTGATCTCGACCTGGCTGGGCGCATGCTCCAGGATCTCGGCGATCAGCGCATCCGAAAAGCGCTCGCGCGGGAAGGCGACCAGGCTGTACTCCAGCGTGTCGGCCATGCGCCCCACGCGGTCGTGCTGCTTGACCAGGCGGTACTTGGCCTTGACCTGTTCGCGCGTGATCTCCTTGGGCGCGGCGAAGCGGTCCTTGATGAGCTTGAACACATAGGGAAAGCTGGGCAGGTCGAACACCAGCATGACCATGCCCTTGATGCCGGGCGCGATGCGGAACTGGTCGCGCGAATGGCGCAGGTGGTGCAGGAAGTCGCGGTAGAACAGCGTCTTGCCCTGCTTGGCCAGGCCCAGGGCGTTGTACAGCTCGGCGCGCGGCTTGCGCGGCATGAGGCTGCGCAGGAACTGCACGTAGGCGCTGGGCACGTCGGTATCGACCATGAAGTAGGCGCGCGCAAAGCTGAACAGGCCGTGGAAGTCCTTCTCGCCGAAAAGGGCCGCATGCAGCACCAGCCGGCCGTTGTCGCCGTGCAGGATGGGCACGGCCCAGGACAGCTCGGCAAAGCCGTTGATGATCTTGCCGACGATGTAGGCGCCCTTGTTGCGGAAAAACAGGCTGGACAGCACCTGGATCTGGAAGTTGGCGTACAGGCGCATGGCCTGCAGCTGCGGCTCCAGGCGCTCGGCCAGGCGGGCGATGTCGCGCTCCAGGTCCTCGAAGGGGCGCTGCAGCGCGAACTGCTCCACGACTTCGCGCAGCGTCTGCGGCAGCGTCTCGCGCGTGGGGTAGAAGGCCAGGTAGGCCGGGCGCGCAGCCGGCTCCTGGTTCTCTATGTATTCCGTGCTGACGGCGGGCCGCACGAAGATGAAGTCGTTGTGGAAATGCGTGCGGTGCAGGATCTTGGTGGTGACCGAGTTGAAGAAGGTCTCGGCCAGCTCCGGCTGCAGGTGGTTGACCATGAGCCCGATGTAGTGGCGCTTGATCTGCTGCCAGACCGGCATGGGCTGGGCGCCGGCCGCAAATTCCTTTTCAAGCCGGCGCACGCATTCGCGCACGCGCAGGTCGTAGAACTCGATGCGCTCGCGCTGGGCACGCTGCTGGCCCAGCCAGTCGGCGGTTTCGAAGCGGTGCTTGGCGCGGGCGGATTCGGCGCGGAACAGGCGGTAATGGCGATTGAAGCCATCCATCATCGCCCGCGCGATGTCATGGGCAAGCAGGGTGTCCTGGGCAGGCATCGGCATGAAGTCTCCCGGGGTCCTGCCTGCCATGGCCGCTCAGTCGCGCTGGCGGCTGGCGACCAGCTCGACAGCCTCGGCATGGATGTTGGCGATGCCGCCGACACCGGGCACGGTCATCTGCAGATTGGTGATCAGGCCGTCCTTGAGGCCATAGCACCAGCCGTGCAGCGTGACCTTCTGGCCGCGCGCCCAGGCATCCTGCATCACCGTGCTCTGCGCCACATTGATGACCTGCTCGATGGCATTGAGTTCGCACAGCGCATCGTGGCGCCATTGCGGGGACAGGCTGGCCAGCAGCGCCTGGTGCTTGTCGCGCACATCCTTCACATGGCGGATCCAGTTGTCGGCCAGGCCCACGCGCACATCTTCCAGTGCCGCCAGCACGCCGCCGCAGCCATAGTGGCCCACGACCATCAGGTGCTCGACCTTGAGCTGGTCCACCGCGTACTGGATGGTGGACAGGCAGTTCAGGTCGCTGGGCACGACCACGTTGGCCACGTTGCGGTGCACGAACACCTCGCCGGGCTCCAGGCCCGTGATCTGGTTCGCAGGGACGCGGCTGTCGGAACAGCCGATCCACATGTAGCGGGGTTTTTGCTGCGACAACAGCCCGGTGAAGAAACCGGGCCGGTCACGCTCCATCTGCTGGGCCCATTCGCGGTTGTGGACAAACAGTTCTTCGATGGAGGTTGTGCTCATAAGCAATCCTTTTTGTTGGGTCAAACTCAAGAACGGCGCGGCAGGCGGGTGCGGGATCAGCAGGTCTCTGCGAACAGCTCGCGGCCGATCAGCATGCGACGGATCTCGCTGGTGCCGGCGCCGATCTCATAGAGTTTCGCATCCCGCCAGAGGCGACCCAGTGGGTATTCGTTGATATACCCATTACCTCCATAGATTTGAACGCCTTCGCCGGCCATCCATGTCGCCTTCTCGGCACACCACAGGATGACGCTGGCGCAGTCCTTGCGGACTTGGCGAACATGCTCCGTTCCCAGCAGATCGAGGTTTTTGGCGACCGTATAGGCAAATGAGCGGCCCGCTTGCAGCACGGTGTACATGTCGGCCACCTTGCCCTGGATGAGCTGGAACTCGCCAATGCTCTGGCCGAACTGCTTGCGGTCATGGATGTAGGGCACGACGTTGTCCATCACCGACTGCATGATGCCCAGCGGCCCGCCGGTCAGCACGGCACGCTCGTAGTCCAGGCCGCTCATCAGCACCTTGGCGCCGTTGTTCAGCCCGCCCAGCACGTTCTCGGCCGGCACCTCGACGTTCTCGAACACCAGCTCGCCCGTGTGGCTGCCACGCATGCCCAGCTTGTCCAGCTTCTGGGCAATGGAAAAGCCCTTCATGCCCTTCTCGATCAGGAAGGCAGTCACGCCGCGGGCGTTCAGCTCGGGCTCGGTCTTGGCGTAGACCACCAGGGTGTCGGCATCGGGACCATTGGTGATCCACATCTTGGTGCCGTTGAGCAGGAAGTAGCCGCCCTTGTCCTCGGCCTTGAGCTTCATGCTGATCACGTCCGAGCCGGCGCCGGGCTCGCTCATGGCCAGCGCGCCCACGTGCTCGCCGCTGATCAGCTTGGGCAGGTACTTGGCCTTTTGCGACTCGTTGCCGTTGCGGTTGATCTGGTTCACGCAAAGATTGCTGTGCGCGCCGTAGGACAGGCCCACCGAGGCACTGGCGCGCGAGATTTCCTCCATCGCCACCATGTGGGCCAGGTAGCCCATGTTGGCGCCGCCGTACTGCTCGGACACGGTGATGCCCAGCACGCCCAGATCGCCAAACTTGCGCCACAGGTCCATGGGGAACTGGTCGTCGCGGTCGATCTCGCCGGCGCGCGGTGCAATCTCGGCCTGTGCGAACTCGCGCACGGCATCGCGCAGCGCGTCGATGTCCTCGCCCAGTTGAAAGTTCAGGCCCGGCAGGTTGGAAAGGCTCATCTCGTGTCTCCTGTGGAAATTTGGTGAAAGAACGCCGCCCGGCTCAGTCGGCCAGATCGCGGCCCTGCACGCACATCAGCGTGCAGCCCATGGTGGCAATCAGTTTTTCGCGGCCTTCGTCGATGGCATAGGCGCGCCCCTCGGTCACGATGATCGTGCGGCCCGGCTTGATCACCCGGCCTTCCATGCGAAAGCGCTGGCCCTTGGCGGGGGCCAGCAGATTGATCTTGAATTCGATGGTGAGCACGGCAGCATCGGCCGGCATCAGGGTCAGCCCTGCATAGCCGCAGGCGGAATCCAGCGCCGTGGAAACCATGCCGGCATGCAAAAACCCATGCTGCTGCGTCAGCCCGGGAGCCCAGGCCAGGCAGACATCGACGGCGCCGGGCTCCAGCAGGGACAACTCGGCGCCCAGGGTGTGCATCGCGCCCTGGCGTGCAAAACTGTCTCGCACACGGCGGGCAAAGTCGCTGTTTGCAGGTTCCAGGCGGGGCACGGTCAAGGCAAGCCTCACAAATTACGTTTACGTAAACGTCAATTATGAAGCATTTTTCCCATCCAGGTGTTTCAACAGAGTGCGGGCCTCGGATTCCTGCTCTCGCACCTCGGCCAGGTTGGCCTGCAGATCGGCCAGGCGGTCCTCGAGCTGGCGGCGATGCACAGCCAGCACTTCCAGGAATTTGCGCAGTTGCACGCCCGTATCGCGGGGGCTGTCGTAGAGATCGATGATCTCCTTGGCTTCGTTCAGAGACAGTCCCAGCCGCTTGGCCCGCAAGGTCAGGCGAAGACGTGTGCGATCACGCGCGCTGTAGACGCGATTGCGCCCGCCAGGCCCGGCGCGCTCGGGCTCAAGCAAGCCCATGTCTTCATAGAAGCGGATGGCCCGGGTCGTGAGATCGAACTCCTTGGCAAGATCGCTGATGGTGTAGGTGGTCGACATGGCTGGAGAGTCCGCCGGCATCCACAGCCGGCGGCCATGGGAATGCGACGTTGACGTTAACGTCAATGCTAGCGGAATTGTCCGCAGGAAACTGCGCCGGATGTTGCATCCGGGTGCGGCGAAGAAGCCCGGCAGGAATAAAAAGAGAGCGCGTCAGCGCTCTCTTTTTCTGGGATGTCCGTTTTGGATATTCGTTTGGCTATCCGTTTTGGCTGTTCAGCCTGTTTCCCGTTTCCTGCAGCCCAATGCAAAAACTGTCTCTTATACACATCTGACGCTGCCGACGAAATGCGAACAGTGTAGATGGCGGTGGTCGGCGGATGAGTAGAATGGGGGGGGGGGGGGGGGGGGGGGGGGGGGGGGGGGGGGGGGGGGGGGGGGGGGGGGGGGGGGGGGGGGGGGGGGGGGGGGGGGGGGGGGGGGGGGGGGGGGGGGGGGGGGGGGGGGGGGGGGGG
>NZ_JAELTK010000239.1:0-333 GCF_016428765.1 Delftia sp. ASV31 | reverse complement strand
GGGTTTCCAGGCCGCCGTCCACTTCACGCGTGACATTCACCTTGTCGCCAGCGACTTCGACCTTGGAGGCGAAGGTGGCTTGCGGCAGGTCGGCCAGGGCCGCCAGCATCTGGCCGGTCTGGTTGGCATCGTCGTCGATGGCCTGCTTGCCCAGGATGATCAGGCCGGGCTGCTCCTTGTCCACCAGGGCCTTGAGCAGCTTAGCAACGGCCAGGGGCTGCAGCTCCTCGGTGGTCTCCACCAGGATGCCGCGGTCGGCACCGATGGCCATGGCCGTGCGCAGGGTTTCCTGGCACTGGGCCACGCCGCAGGAGACGGCGATGACTTCGGTGG
>NZ_JAELTK010000238.1:0-379 GCF_016428765.1 Delftia sp. ASV31 | reverse complement strand
TTGTTGCGCAGCTCGCGGATGTTGCCCGGCCATTCATGCGACTGCAGCACGGCCATGGCGTCGCTGCCGATCTGGCGCTTGGGCAGGCCGCTCGCGATCGAGATCTGCTCCATGAAGAACTCGATCAGCTCGGGCACGTCCTCGCGTCGCTCCGACAGCGGCGGCACCTTGATCGGCACGACGCTGAGGCGGTGATAGAGGTCCTCGCGGAAATGCCCGTCGGCGATGAGCTGCGCCAGGTCGCGGCTCGACGAGGAGATGACGCGGACGTCGACATGGACCCGCGTCGCGCCGCCGACGCGCTGGAAATTCTGGTCGACCAGCACGCGCAGGATGCGGTTCTGCGTCTCGCGCGGCATATCGCCGATCTCGTCGATAT
>NZ_JAELTK010000237.1:0-379 GCF_016428765.1 Delftia sp. ASV31 | reverse complement strand
CATTTTTCTTTGTCTCCATTGTGATGCCCGACAGAAAACTGCCCTGAAATCCTTGATAGGTTTGTACGCCATTGGCGAAGAAGGCAATCTGCTCAAGCACAAACGGGTCAGAGAAGGTTATTTGCTCTGAGTGCGTTAGTTCATAATCCTCCCTTTTCTTGAAAATGAGGCAAAATCCATTCCGTTCTGATCCAATGATCAGCGAATCTTTGGACTTTTGAGTTAATTCGTATTCGGCATCTGTATCCTCCTTGTCATCTGCGTCTTCTAGTAACTCCAATTCTTCCACTGTCATCGGGCGATCATGGATGTTATATTCTTCAAGAAAATCTTCCAAACGCTGATCTTTTGAAGAGCAACCAAGGAAATTAATTAGCGC
>NZ_JAELTK010000236.1:0-380 GCF_016428765.1 Delftia sp. ASV31 | reverse complement strand
GCAGTGAGGTGACGCTGCCGCGCGAGTGGGGCGATTGGGCCACCCGCGCGCAGATGCCGAGCCTGCGCATCCCCGACTTCCACATGTCCTCGGTCAGCCAAGCCCAATAGCGCGAGCGTGCGCGTCCCCGCACGACACGCCGCGTATTTTGCGCACGCTCGACCCGTCTCCACCTTTTCTCGCCGCCGTCGACGCGCGATAATTGAGTCGTGCTTGTTGAGCTGACCCGGCTGGTGGCGCTCTCCCCGCCGGAATTCACCGCCATCAACGCCGATGTGCGCGAGGTGTGTGCGGGCGCCATCGGCCTGCCGCCATTGGCCGCGGAAACCCGCGGCGGCTCGGTGGACCCCATCGTCAGTGAGTTCGCCGAGCAATTCAGC
>NZ_JAELTK010000235.1:0-382 GCF_016428765.1 Delftia sp. ASV31 | reverse complement strand
ATGCCGAGCGCGTTGGCTGCCGTCATCACCGCGAAGGTGTGCTGGAGGATATGGGTGCCGTCCCATATCACCCAGGCGGTCCCGGCGGCGCCGCTGAGGGTGAAGGTGAGATCGCTGAGGCTCACCAGCATCTGGCGATTGCGGGCCAACAGGACCGTGCGGACATGCGCGCGCATCGACCACAGCCCGATGAAGGCTCCGCCGAACAGCGCGCCCTCGTCGAGCCAGACGCCGAGGACGCCGGTGACGACCAGGCCGAGCAGCAGCGACAGCAGCATCGCAGCCGAACCGAAGGTGACCTCATAGGCGCCGGCCGCGCCGGAGCCGCGGCTCTGGGCGATCGCGATGCTGGCAGGCAGCGCCGTAAAGGCGCGGATATAGG
>NZ_JAELTK010000234.1:0-386 GCF_016428765.1 Delftia sp. ASV31 | reverse complement strand
CCCCCCCCCCCCCCCCCCCCCCCCCCCCCCCCCCCCCCCCCCCCCCCCCCCCCCCCCCTTTTTCATCACCCGCCGACCCCCGACATCTACACTGTTCGCATTTCGTCGGCAGCCCCCCCCCCCCCCCCCCCCCCCCCCCCCCATGAACCACTTGTCATAGAGCCTGGCGAACGCGCCCGACTTCATCATGTCGCCGATCACGCCATCGACCAGCTGCTTGAACTGGGCATCGTCCTTGCGCAGCATGCAGCAGCAGCTTCAGCCCCCGCGCGCGGTGGGCATTCTCGGGGGCATGGGCCCGGCCGCAGGCTGTCTCTTATACACATCTGACGCTGCCGACGAAATGCGAACAGTGTAGATGTCGGGGGGGGGGGGGGGGGGGGGGG
>NZ_JAELTK010000023.1:0-72534 GCF_016428765.1 Delftia sp. ASV31 | reverse complement strand
CATGGTGCTCATGGGCCGTGCCGCGCGCCTGCCTGCGCTGGCCCGGCCTTCAAGTGCCGACCGTGCCCTGGCGCTGGGCTGCCTGGAGCAGTTGGGCATCGCCCATCTGGCGCTGCGTCCCTACACCGAGCTGAGCGGCGGCGAGCGCCAGCTGGTGCTGATCGCACGCGCCCTGGCCCAGGAGCCCGCGCTGCTGGTCATGGACGAGCCCACGGCCAGCCTGGACTTCGGCAACCAGATCCGCGTGCTGGACCAGATTGCCGCGCTGCGTGCACGCGGCATGGCCGTGCTGCTGTCCACCCACCAGCCCGAGCATGCGCTGCAGGTGGCCGACCGCATCGCCCTGCTGGGCCGCGGCGGCCTGCAGGCCTGCGGTGCGGCGGCGCAAGTGGCGACACCGGCCGCGCTCGCTGCGCTCTATGGGGTGAGCGAGGCGGCGGTGGCGGCGCGGCTGCCCGCAGACCTGGACAGGCGCAGCGTTGGCATCTAGTGCTTGGGAACGGGCAGCCTCCAGCCAGGCGGGGGCTGCAGCGGGCGGCCTGCGTCCTTGAGCCACATCAGCGCAGTGAGATTGCTGGGTTCCAGCGCCAGCCAGCGGCGCGCAGCCTGCGACCGCAACTCGCCTTCACGTTCAGGCGCCCTGGCAGCCAGCAGTTGGTAGGCCAGCACGTCCTGCCCGGCCCGCTCCAAGGCGGCCTGGCGCCATTGCGGGGCTCGGCTGTCGGCATCCTCTTGCAGGAAGGGTGGGACCGACAGATTGATCAGGATGGCCGCAAAGGCCAGATCGCGCCCGCTGCCGGAACCAGCCAACTGCGCCGCCACGCGATGCAGATACGCATCCCAGGCTGATTCCTGTGCGGATTCGTCGGGTTCAGGCGTGTCAGCTGTGTGCGCTGCTGACAACGGGGACGGCGGCGGTGCCGGCTTCTGGGCCTGCGCCTGAGCAGCGGTTGCCAATGCCAAGGCCAGCCCGATGGCGGCACAACGGTTTCGCATTCTGAAATCCTCCCTCTGGCCGGAAAGCATATCGGCCGCCCATGCGTTTGACATGCCCAGCCCCACAAAGCCTGCTGCCATTCACTTATATCCATATCCACATACTTGCAGGACAAAACAATCGTTTGCTTCTATAAGGCCATTGCTTACATTTCCGTCCATGCAGGGTTCAGCGCGCGTTTCCCGCAAGTGCCTCGGTGCCACGCAATGAACCCCTGCACCGCCGCCACTGGCGGCAGTCGAAGACCCCACATCCGAAGCGCCATGTACCAATACACCGAATTCGACAAACAGTTCATCCGCCTGCGCGCCGAGCAGTTCCGTGACCAGCTCGAACGCTGGCAGGCCGGCAAGCTCTCGGAGGATGAGTTCAAGCCCCTGCGCCTGCAAAACGGCTGGTATGTGCAGCGCTACGCGCCCATGCTGCGCGTGGCCGTGCCCTACGGCGAACTGTCCAGCGCCCAGCTGCGCGTGCTGGCCCGTGTGGCCCGCGAGTACGACCAGCCCGACGCCGCCCTGCTGGCCGAGGCCCGCGCCACCCAGGACCGGCTGGGCGACATCCCGCTGCACGACGGCCGCCGCATCGGCTCCGACCTGAAGTTCGGCTACGGCCACTTCACCACGCGCACCAACGTCCAGTACAACTGGATTCCGCTGTCCAAGGCCGCCGACGTGATGGACCTGCTGGCCAGCGTGAACCTGCACGGCATCCAGACCAGCGGCAACTGCATCCGCAACATCAACAGCGACGCGCTGGCGGGCATTGCCATCGACGAGATCGCCGACCCCCGCCCCTTCACCGAAATCCTGCGCCAGTGGAGCACGCTGCACCCCGAGTTCAGCTTCCTGCCGCGCAAGTTCAAGGTCTCCATCAGCGGTGCCGAGGAAGACCGCGCCGCGCTGGGCTGGTACGACGTGGGCTTGCAGTTGCTCAAGAACGAGGCTGGCGAGCTGGGCTTCAAGGTGCGCGTGGGCGGCGGCATGGGCCGCACGCCCACCATCAGCCCGGTGCTGCGCGAGTTCCTGCCCTGGAACCAGCTGATGAACTACCTGGAAGCCGTGATCCGCGTCTACAACCGCTACGGCCGCCGCGACAACGCCTGGAAGGCGCGCATCAAGATCCTCGTGAAGTCCGAGGGCCAGAACTTCATCGACCAGGTCGATGAGGAATTCCGCCAGATCGTCGAGGTCGAGGGTGGTCCCCACACCATCACGCAAGCCGAGTACGACCGCGTGGCCGCCAATTTCCGCGAGCCCGAGCTGGACCTGTCGCCCGCCAATGCCGAGGCCGAGACCCTGGCCCTGCTGCGCACGGCCGCCGAGGAAGACAAGGACTTCGGCCGCTGGCTGATCAGCAACGTGCGCCCGCACCGCCACCCGCAACTGCGCGCCGTGCTGCTGTCGTTCAAGCGCCTGGGCTACGCGCCCGGCGACGCCACGGCAGACCAGATGGATGCCGCCGCCGCGCTGGCCGACCAGTTCTCGGCCGGCGAGATGCGCGTCACCCACGAGCAGAACCTGCTGCTGCCCTGGGTGCGCCGCGACCAGTTGCCCCAGCTGTACAAGGCGGCCAAGGCCCTGGGCCTGGCCAAGCCCAACATCGGCCTGCTGACCGACATGATCGCCTGCCCCGGCGGCGACTTCTGCTCGCTGGCCAATGCACGCTCCCTGCCCATTGCCGAGGCCATCACCGAGCGCTACCAGGACCTGGACGAGCTGTGGGACCTGGGCGAGATCGACCTGCACATCAGCGGCTGCATCAACAGCTGCGGCCACCACCACAGCGGCCACATCGGCATCCTGGGCGTGGACAAGGACGGCAAGGAGTGGTACCAGATCACGCTGGGCGGTGCCGACGGCTCCCACCTGTCCGGCCCGGCCACGCCCGGCAAGATCATCGGCCCCTCGTTCAGCGCCGCCGAAGTGCCCGGCGTGATCGAGGCCCTGCTGGCCACCTACCGTGAGCAGCGCCAAAGCGAAGGCGGCCGTTTCGAGACCTTCATCGCCACCGTGCGCCGCGTGGGCATCGACCCGTTCAAGGCCGCCGGCAATGCCGCCCGCCACCCCGCCAAGCACACCGAGGAAGAGGCCGCCTGACCCCAGGTGAGAGCCGCAGGAGATCCCCATGAAAATCATCGCCGCCCAAGAGCACCAAAGCCCGGCCGAAGGCCAGCAGAACATCATTGCCCCGGCCAATGACGCCGATCCCTTCACGCTGGATCTGACCGGCGTGCAGCGCATCGACCTGCACTTTCCCAAGTTCACCGACGGCCGCGCCTTCAGCCAGGCCCGCCTGCTGCGCAAGCGCCTGGGCTTCCAGGGCGAAATCCGCGCCACCGGCGACGTGCTGATCGACCAGCTGGTGCAGATGCAGCGCTGCGGCTTCGACGTGGCCGTGCTGCGCGAAGGCGTGGACATCGCCGACGCCCAGCGCCAGCTGGACCGCTTCCACGGCTTCTACCAGGGCGATGCCGTGCATCCCGAGCCCCACTTCGTCAAGGCGGCCTGACATGGGTGCGCAAAGCTTTCTGTCGCGACAGGCATCGGCCAAGGCCACCGAGGTCAACGGCCGTGCCAGCAGCGGCTTTGCCGACAAGCTGGCCGCCACCGAGGCCCTGCTGCGCGAGGCTGCGGCGCTGGGCGCCGAGGCCGTGACGCAGGCCTCCAGCCTGGGCGCCGAGGATGTGGTGATCACCGACATCATCCACCGCCTGGGCCTGGACATCCCCGTCTTCGTGCTGGACACCGGCGCCCTGCACACCGAGACCCTGGCCCTGCTGGAGCGCACCCAGTCGCTGCCCGGCCTGAGCGTCAAGGTCTACCGGCCGCAGCTCGAATCGGTGATCCACTTCATCCGCGACAACGGCCAGGACGCCATGTACCGCAGCATCGAGCTGCGCAAGGCCTGCTGCGGCGTGCGCAAGATGGAGCCGCTGGCGCGCGCGCTGGCCGGCAAGAGCGCCTGGATCACGGGCCTGCGCCGCGAGCAGTCCAATGCCCGCGCCGATGTGCCCGCCGTGGACCGCAGCGAGGTCGAGACCAAGGGCCTGACCAAGTTCAACCCGCTGACCGACTGGACCCAGGGCGATGTCTGGCACTACATCGCCAGCCATGGCGTGGACTACAACCCGCTGCACGACCAGTTCTATCCCAGCATCGGCTGCGCACCCTGCACGCGCGCGGTCAGCCTTGGCGAGGACTTCCGCGCCGGCCGCTGGTGGTGGGAGGATGAAGCGGCCAAGGAATGCGGCCTGCATGCCAAGAAGTGAAGCCTGCAGGGTTTGACACCGATTTGATTGGAAACCAAGAAATGAATGCCCGTGTGGACACCTCCGTGCTGAGCCATCTCAGCAACCGCCACCTCGACGCCCTCGAAGAGGAAACCATTTTCGTGCTGCGCGAAGTGGCCGCCGCCTTCGAGCGCCCCACCCTGCTGTTTTCGGGCGGCAAGGACTCGCTGGTCATGCTGCGCTGCGCCGAAAAGGCCTTCGGCAAGGGCCGCATCCCCTATCCGCTGCTGATGATCGACACCGGCCACAACTTCCCGGAAGTGACCGATTTCCGCGACCTGCGTGCCAAGGAGCTCGGTGCCGAACTCATCGTGCGCAGCGTCGAGGATTCCATGGCACGCGGCACCGTGCGCCTGGCCCATCCGGGCGAAAGCCGCAACGTCCACCAGTCGGTGACGCTGCTGGAGGCCATCGATGAATTCCGCTTCGACGCCCTGATCGGCGGCGCGCGCCGCGACGAGGAAAAGGCCCGCGCCAAGGAACGCATCTTCAGCCACCGCGACAGCTTCGGCCAATGGCAGCCCAAGGCCCAGCGCCCCGAGCTGTGGACGCTGTTCAACACGCGTCTGGCCCCCGGCGAGCACTTCCGCGTGTTCCCCATCAGCAACTGGACTGAACTCGATGTCTGGCAATACATCGAGCGCGAGCAGATCGCCCTGCCCAGCATCTACTACACGCACAAGCGCGAAGTGGTGGAGCGCCGCGGCCTGCTGGTGCCCGTGACCGAACTCACGCCCCCGCGCGACGGCGAGGAAGTCGTGGTGCGCGACGTGCGCTTTCGCACCGTGGGCGACATCACCTGCACCTGCCCCGTGGAAAGCGAAGCCGCCACGGCAGCCGACATCGTGCTCGAAACCCTGGCCGCCGAAGTCAGCGAACGCGGCGCCACGCGCATGGACGACAAGACCAGCGACGCCTCCATGGAAAAGCGCAAGAAGGACGGATATTTCTGATGACCACCGCAAGCATTGCCGCCGACACAGCCGTCGCGGATTCCACGGCCACCCAGGCCAGCCAGGCCACACAGCAGACCGCCGCCAACGCCTCGGCCTTGCGCTTCATCACCTGCGGCTCCGTCGATGACGGCAAGAGCACGCTGATCGGCCGACTTCTGGTGGACACGCGCGCCGTGCTGCAGGACCAGCTGGCCGGCGTCACCAAGAGCGGCGAGACCGATCTGGCGCTGCTGACCGACGGCCTGTCGGCCGAGCGCGAGCAGGGCATCACCATCGATGTGGCCTACCGCTACTTCGCCACCGAAAGCCGCAAGTTCATCATCGGCGACGCGCCGGGCCATGAGCAGTACACGCGCAACATGGTCACGGCCGCCAGCAGCGCCGACGCCGCCGTGGTGCTGGTCGATGCCACCAAGCTCGACTGGAAGAACCCGCAGCTCACCCTGCTGCCGCAGACGCGCCGCCACAGCCTGCTGGCCCACCTGCTGCGCGTGCACTCGCTGGTGTTTGCCGTCAACAAGCTCGACGCCGTCGAAGACCCGCAACAGGCCTTCGTCCACATCCGAGGCGCGCTGGAGCGCTTCACGGCCGAGGCCGGCATTGCCTCCGCGGCCACCGTGCCTGTGTCGGCCCTCAAGGGCTTCAATGTGGTCAACGCCGAGCCCGGCTGGGCCGGCTACGCCGGCCCCAGCCTGCTGCAACTGCTGGAGCAGTTGCCCAACACGCCGACCGACACCGGCCTGGCGCTGGCCTTCCCCGTGCAGTGGGTGGAGAAATTCTCGTCCTCGGCCGATACCAGCCAGGGCCGCCGCGTGTTCTGGGGCCGCGTGGCCGCAGGCCGCGCACACGTGGGCGACGCCGTGCAGATCCTGCCCAGCGGCCAGCAGGCCGTGATTGCCCAGGTGCTGGACCATGCCCGCGTTCCCGGCTCCATCGACGCAGGCCTGTCGGCCGGCATCACGCTGGACCGCGAGGTCGATGTCTCGCGGGGCGACTGGCTCGTCGCAGCCCCTGCGGCTGCAGCGGCCGCTGCCGATGACGACTTCGACGCCCCGCAAGCGCAGCCCGCATGGCCCAGCAAGCGCGAGTTGACCGCCACCGTGGCCTGGATGGACGAGCAGCCGCTGGTCCCCGGCCGCACCTACCTGGCGCTGCACGGCCACCGCTGGATCAAGGCCAAGGCCCGCCGCGTGGTGCACCGCCTGAACATCCACACGCTGGCCCAGGAAGAGGCCACCCAGCTGGAGCCCAACGCCATCGGCCGCGTGGAGCTGCTGCTGCAGGAAAGCATTCCCGCAGCGCCCTTCGCCCAGGCCCGCCAGTTGGGTGCGCTGATCCTTGTGGACACGGCCAGCCACGCTACCGCAGGCGCTGCACTGCTGGATTGAGCAACTGGACAGTCCCGCTTCGCGAGCCGGCACATGCCGGCTCGTGGGCTTTCGGAAAACCGCAGCAGTCCGCGCCAGAATCCTTGCCATGTGCGGGACTGGCTCCTGAAAAATTTTAGAATCCCGGGTTGATACCGACATTCACACTGCCATAAAAGACTCCCATGACTCACGTCGTCACCGAAAACTGCATCAAGTGCAAATACACAGATTGTGTGGATGTCTGCCCCGTGGACTGCTTCCGCGAAGGCCCCAACTTCCTCGTGATCGACCCTGACGAGTGCATCGATTGCGCCGTGTGCATTCCCGAATGCCCGGCCAATGCCATCTTTGCCGAGGAAGACGTCCCCGCCGACCAACTGGCCTTCATCAAGCTCAATGCCGAGCTGTCGCTGGAAAAGGGCTGGAAGAGCATCACCAAGCGCAAGGCCTCGCTGCCCGACGCCGACGACTGGAACGGCAAGCCCGGCAAGCTGGACCAGCTCGAACGCTGAAGCCGCGCAGCCCATGCAAGACACCTCCGGCACGCAACCGATCCATACCGATGCCCTCGTCATAGGCGCGGGCCCGGCGGGCCTGTTCCAGGTGTTTCAGCTGGGCCTGCAAGGCATTCGCTGCCATGTCGTCGATGCCCTGCCCCATGTGGGCGGGCAGTGCGCGCAACTGTACGGCGACAAGCCCATCTACGACATTCCCGGCATTCCGGTATGCACGGGCCATGAACTGGTCCAGCTGCTGCAGCGGCAGGTCGCGCCCATGGACGCGCAGCTGCACCTTTCCCAGCAGGTCTCCCAGCTGCAGCGCATGGACGATGGCCGCTGGCTGGCGCAGACCACGCACGGCCTTGAACTGCATGCGCGCAGCGTCTTCATTGCAGCTGGCGTGGGCGCCTTTGTGCCCAAGGCACTGAAGGTGCCCGGCGTGGAGCGGCTGGCTGCAGGCCAGCTTCACTACCATCCTGCCGATCTGGAAATGGTGCGCGGCCAGACCGCCATCGTCCACGGTGGCGACGAAGAGGCCGTGGCCGCAGCCATTGCCTGCGCCGACAGGGCCCAGGCCACCTACCTGCTCTACCGCCGCGACGCCTTCCAGGCTTCGGCCGCACTGCTGGAGCGCCTGCAGGAGCTGCGCGACAGCGGCGCCATCCGCGTGGTGATCGGCCAGATCACGCAACTGCATGCCGATGCAGGCCAACTGCGCGCCGTGCAGTGGATGGATGGCGAAGGCCAGGAGCACGAACTGGCGGCGCAGCAACTGGTCGTCTGCCTGGGCATCTCCCCCCGCCTGGGCCCGGTCGCCGAATGGGGCCTGGCCATGGAACGCAAGCAGCTGCTGGTGAACCCTGCAACCCAGGCCACCGATGCGCCAGGCATCTATGCGATTGGCGACATCGTCAGCTACCCGGGCAAGCACAAGCTGATCCTGTGCGGCTTCCATGAAGCCACCATGGCGGCTTTTGCCGCCGCCGAGTATCTGCAGGGCGAAAAACCGCTGCTGCAGTACACGACGACCAGCGCACGGCTGCACGCCATCCTCGGCGTTTCCCACCCGCAGGCATGATTGCTCGTGGCCGCACCCCGGCGGCCCTACAGTTTGGCGCGGCAGTGTCGATAGAGTTGGCAGCGTCCACTCATGCACATCAAGCCTATGGTTGCCACACTCGAAGCCCCTCCCAGCACCGCGATCGCGCCACCGGCCGATCCGCGCAGCTTCACCTTCCAGATGCCGCTGTTTCGCCCCGGCACGCATGTCACGCAAAACGGCAAGGCCGAGAAGGTCAGCCACGTGATACTGCGTCGCCGCGAACTGATGGTCTACCTGGTCGGCCATGAAGACCCCGTCAGGCCTGAACGGCTGAGCATCACGCCTTCGATGTTCACCACACAGCGGCGCCCTGAAGCCCTGAGCTGGATCCTTTGAAAGAAACCGGGCCTGGGCCCGGTTTCATCGATCATCCATCCAGGTTCAGGCCTCGTTGCGCCCGGCCATCTTCTGGCCCAGGCGCACGGGCGCAGCATGCGTCCACTGCTCGTTGAAGCGAAGCCCTGCCGATGCGGGAAACAGCATGACGACGGTGGAGCCCAGCTGGAAACGCCCCATTTCCTCGCCCTGGCCCAGGACGATGGACTGGTCGTCATAGCGCCAGTCCTGGATGCGTCCAGGACGGGGCGGATTGACGATGCCGTGCCACACCGTTCCCATGCTGCCCACGATGGTGGCGCCCACCAGCACCAGCACCATGGGACCGTGGTCGGTATCGAAAACGCAGACCACGCGCTCGTTGCGCGCAAACAGGCCCGGCACGCCGCGCGCCGTGACCGGGTTGACCGAGAACAGTTCGCCCGGCACATAGATCATGCGCCGCAGCCGGCCTGCACAGGGCATGTGGATGCGGTGGTAGTCGCGCGGGCTCAGGTAGATGGTGGCGAAATGCCCGTTGTCGAACTGCCGCGCCAACTGCGCATCGCCGCCAACCAGCGCCGTGGCGCTGTAGCTGTGCCCCTTGGCCTGGAAGATCTGCTCGCCCTCGATGGCGCCGATCTGGCTGATGGCGCCATCCACCGGACAGACCCAGTCGGCCGAAGCCAGCGGCCGCACACCGGGCTTGAGCGCCCGCGTGAAGAACTCGTTGAAGCTAGCATAGGCCGCAGGATCGGAATCGGCCGCCTCCGACATGTCCACGCCATAGCGTGCAATGAAGCGCCGGATGACTGCCGTGGTCAGGTCGCCAGCACGCGCCTGGGCCAGGCGCCCCATGACGGCAGTCAGCGCCTGCTTGGGCAAAAGATACTGGGAGAGAACGGCAAGTCGATCAGACATCGAGGTTTTGCTATGAAAGTAATAGAAGTTGTGGGCGGATTCTAGCCAACCCACACCCCTCTCCCTCCAGTCCTCCCGCCGCTTTCAGCACTTGTCATACCCGCCTCGAAGCCAAGCGCACGATTTCCGGAGGCCGCGGATGAAATGCAGATGACAAAGGCAGCACCCTTCCAGCAAAAATCCAACCTGTGTTTTGCGTGCGACGGCCGCATTGGGCCGCGCACGCGCAGGAATGCAACGCTGTAGAATTGGGAGGTTTAGCTGTTGCCGGGCTTTGCCTTTGCGACACCATTGTGACCTGGCCTTCCGTTCGGTCTGCGCCTCTTGCGCAGAACATCCACTGCTTTTTCAGCCTCGGCCCACGTACCCCATGTTCTGTGGGCCAGGCAAGGCCTTCGTGGTTCCGACAAGTGAGTGCCGCAACCGACCCAGACCTGAGAGATTGAACACATGGCCAAAGAAGAACTGATTGAAATGCAGGGTTCCGTCACGGAAGTCCTGCCTGACTCTCGCTTTCGTGTGACGCTGGAAAACGGACACCAGCTGATCGCCTACACCGGCGGCAAGATGCGCAAGCACCACATCCGCATCCTGGCTGGCGACAAGGTGTCGCTGGAGATGTCGCCCTACGACCTGACCAAGGGCCGCATCACCTTCCGCCACCTGGCCAACCGCGGCCCTGGACCTGGCTCGCGTTGAGCAAAAAATTCGCCCATTGCGAAAATACCCATTTTTTTGACGCTACAATAGCGTTTTAGTCGGAGCGTAGCGCAGCCTGGTAGCGCATCTGCTTTGGGAGCAGAGGGTCGCGAGTTCGAATCCCGCCGCTCCGACCAATGAATCAAGGGGTTAGCTCGAAAGGGCTAACCCCTTTCTTCTAACCAAATCCAGCGGTTTCTAACCAGAACCCGCAAAAAGACAAAGCCCCCTCGGCGCCGTGATGGCAGCCGAGGGGGCTTTTTTGCGTTTTGAGGCGCCTACATCCGTCCCGGGAAAAATCAACATCGCCAAGTGTGGGCAGGCGCTCTACCCTTCGGCTTTCAGTTCCGCCAGCTGCGCGGCTGGTAGCAGCGCCTCCTCCTCTGGTTTCTCAGCTCCGCTCCTCAGCACGCCCAGCGGCGGCAGCTTGATCAGTGCGTCGGCCTGATCCGGCGTGCCATGCAGCCATGCATCCCAGTCGCATGGTTCCAGCATCACGACCCCGCGCTTTTCTTTTCCCGGCCGGTGCATCAGCGAGAGCACTGGGTGCCCGTCAGCAGGCTGCGTGATCATCGTGTAGTTCGGCACCAGCTCGCCCGTCTCCGGGTCCGTCCATTCGCTGTACAGGCCGGCCAGAGCCGCTGGTTGCCCGTCCGCGCGCCGGAACGACCACCACACATTGCGCGATCCTAGGCCCCAATACGGCTCCACCCACGACGTCACGGGGATGAGGCACCGCTGACCGGCGCGCCATGCCGGCGCAAACGTCCAGGACTTGGCCAACGTCTCGCGCCGCGCGTTGTTCGTGCTCATGGGCGTCCCGTCGCGGGTAGTCGGCCTGCGCGTGGGAGAGCTGCGCGGGATCATGCCCCACTGTCCCACCTCCAACTCGCCGCCGGGCTTGACGTACGGACCCAGGGCCAGCGGCGTGACGTGCGGCTTCCACCAGCGTGGTGGGTTCTGCGATCCCACGCGCCACATGCGTTCGATCTCGTTCTCGCGAGGGGTGTTATATCGATTGCACATAAGTGGATGCTAACTTTTCTCGCTCTGCCAGATAACTGTATATTTATACAGTCATGAAAGTCAAAGTCACAATCCTCAGGGAAGCCGGGGCGCGCAGCTATCACCGCGGACCACAGCAAGAGGTCAGGGGCGAGCTGGACCTGCTGCACGCGCCCGTGCCTGGCGAGAAGCGGACCGTCCCCGTGCTTCGCATTCTCGGAGACGACCGCAAGAACCAGCTCTTCGAGCCCCGACTGATATACGCGTGCGCGGGCAAGATGAAGTTCAGCGGGTTGGAGCACTGTGGCCGCGCATGGCACGCGCAGGAGTGGTCCTGCGAGTTCGACTACTGATGGAGTTCGTCATGCTCAAGTACGAAGAGTTTCCGACGCTGCTCACCTACCCGAAATGGCTGGATTGGCCAACACAGCAGGTGCTGCCAGGGCTGCCTGAGGACTATCGCATCGAGCAAATCCACAGAGATTGGTTCGTCGTCTGGGGTCCGGGAGATGTCCGCGTGTACAGCGGCTGTGGCCCGGTCTTCGTGGACCGGTCACCGGCCCCTTTCTGAATGCTCACCATGCAAGGCCAAAAACAGATCGAACGCGGCGTAATCGCCAAGGTGCGTGGCGAAGAGATGTCGGCAGCACAGCGCCTGCTGCCAGCTCCCGGGCGGGGGCAGCCGCAGTACATCACAAGTGAGATCGATACCCTGCTTGCAGGCCGTGTCCGTATCACGTTTGAGCTGCACCAGTATTCGCACGGCCGCCACACCTTTTGGCACTGGTGTGGTCGTGGCGCTGAGCAACTGGAACAACCCGCGGGCTGAGCCACAAGGACTCGCTCATCTGGGGTGGCACGCCCGGCGCCAGGCTGGTACGCCTGCGTCGTGGACTATGGCCGCTTGCCCTTCCCTGCTACCCGGCACTGGGACGGCGGCGCCTGGGGCGATGAGCGCGCGGCATCAAGGCATTCGACGGGCCGCACGACACGGCCGACAAGGCGCTGGACTGGGCTATGGAAAGATGCCCAGACTAACGCGACAAGATGCCGAGTTGGCGGCCCAGCCGTATCTCCCCTAAAGACGACGCCAACTCAACCTATTGAATTCGGAACTCGGTAGGCATCCCCAGTGCGCGGAGAGCCTCTTTGCGCCGATTTTTGGATCCTACGTAGAGATCGCTGTTACGAGAATCATCCTTGTAGATCCACCCTTTCGATACAAGTTCTGCGAGAACAGTTGGCACGAGCTCTCGGTCTGTGGGGTTAAGCCCGCGACTGAGTGCACTCTCCTTTCGAGCCGAGCCACGTTGGTTGAAAATCTTCTTTAGCACGGTCAATGCGATTCGCGACTCGCGGTCGATCTTGAGTTCCATGATTCCGGCAGTCGTCTGCGCGGCAGTGCTAAAGCGCTCAACCTCGGTGTTTTCAAAGTTGGACTTGAGCCACTCTGGAATAATGGCGAGTCCTTCCATGTGTGAAACGACGCAACCTTTAAAGTATGGGACTAGCGAAGCTTCATCTACTCCACTCATGTCGAGGCGTTCGATGAGGCAGTCTTGGAAAATTGTGTCCCCATACAGTGGGTTCTCGGCGACTTGGAGCTCCTCAAACGCAACGCCTGAGATGAGGAGCTTCTCTTGGATCTTCAGCCTATCGATGGGGATGGTTGCGCATACACTGATAAGGTCTGCAAGCACGGCATCGAATCGCCCAGCTTTCTGACGTTTTGTGATGGCCGCTGATACCACTCCAGCTGATTGAGCATTAGCTAAGAGGTGACCTGCGGCAACCTCCCCTCCTAGCCCGGGAGATGCATTTATCCAAGATGCAGGGCTCGTGAGCGGGTTTGTCTCGTCGTAGGGGTTGATGATGAAAGCTGCCAAATCGAGTCCATAGGCGGTTTCTGCCAAGTCCTCATCTGCGAATGAGCGCATCTCCTCTCCGTTAGGGCCAAACGAGGCAGTAAGGCCCGGCAGTCGAAGAAGAACTTGGATTCCTTCTTCATCGGGCTGAAACCCATTTACTGATATGAAAGCCGTGCTGAGCTGCTCTGTCGAGATTGGTCCAAGTGCCGATGATCCTCCTCGGGCAAGCGTTGCGACGCGCGAAAGAATTTGACTAATGATCTCAGGGCGTACCGCAGTGAACATCTTCGCTTCCCGTACGCAAATAGCATCCAGGAATGTACGCCACCCTTCAGCACGACTCACGGACAACGCAATGGCTCCAGAGGTATCCTTGCCCAGAGAGACGAGATACCCGAGAAGGAGAGGACGCGTAGGCACCCAGTCAGGTAGCGTCCAATTCGCACCAGACTGCTGCAAATAATCGGCGAGCTGTTCCTCGTTGAAATCGACCATAGACAACACTTCGCTGGAACTTAATCCTAGCGCCTCGGTCATTTCCTTCTGTCCTGAGAAGTAATGGGAGCGGCCCGCTACTACCACACCAACACTGGCCGGAGTCTCCTCGATAAGACGGCGGATTGGAGCGAGAGCCTCCCAACGAACGCGCTTTAGGTCTGTTACGCTTCCAAGCCATCTACTCGGCAACACCTCGTCGAAACCATCTAGTAGCAGTACACACAGCCCAGCTCTCCACGCGGAAATCAATCCATTAGCATGGTCAAACCCAATCTCCTCGGCATGGCGGCGGAGGATCTCTGCAGGCGTTCTCAGCCCCACGCAGTCACGAAGATTGATGTGAATCGGGAAGGGGTTGAGATGACCGCGCCGAAAGTGGTCCCTGCGAAGGAATGAATAGATGTCGCGTAAGGCGTGACTTTTGCCCGCCCCGTAGTCCCCGATAATCATGGTACGGTGGCCCTTCACGAGCAATCTTGCAACATCTTCAGTCGATAAAACCCCCTCGGTTGAGTCAACGAACTGAACAGGCACGCGAACTGGCTTGCCAGATATCTCTGGTGTAAAAGCAACGCTTCCAAAGGGCGCTTTATCCCGCCCCTGAATATACATCTCGGAATTACAGATCCTTTTGTACATCTGAGCGATGCTGATGGCATGAACTGTGCGCGAAGCCTTCCGAGCGATGGTCGCGACTGCTGTTCGCTGGTCGGCAGTTGGCTCATCCCTGGTAACGAACCATCCGGTCGCGGGCTTCAATGAATTTTCCGGTTCTGAGCAGAGCAGATTGAGAAGCTCCACCAACTTGGTTGCGTCCTTCTCCGCCTTGTCTTTGGTACGCAAGAGTGTGAACTCGTAAGCGTGAATGTCTGAGTGGGAGACAAATACCCCATCACGTTCTCGCCCATTTATCATCAACGAACCTTGGACCCCAGAAGGGTCGTGGAGTGCGCGTGCGAGTTCTACACCTCGTAGCTCAAACTCATTGGCACTCTCAGCTTCTGCTGGGCGTTCTGTCATCTCCAATTCCTCTCTTGTATGTGTCTTGGTGCGGATTGCTTTGAGTCGCCGGGCTTTCCGCAGAGGCCTGCTGGTATGGGTAAGCTAGCAGGCCCCGGCTGGAAAGCTGTCGATGATAGGTTACCTTGAGCGGCTTGGTCTATCAGTTGGTGATGGACTCATAGACCAGCACGGGAAACCCGATCATTGCTCATGCAAGCTCGGACGTTGTGGACAAGCTGCAGCCTGCGCATTCGCATGTCGTCGAGCATGGATTGACGCAGTAGAGAGATGGCCTGATTGGAGGGGGAGACATGATCGCGCTCCTTTTGAGGAACGAGGCCAATTACCTTATTCGCCAACATAGAGCAAGGCACGCGTGTGAACTATGCGTCATGGCCTTCGCGGCGGGCTACCGCGCGAGCGGTTTAGTCCGTAGCACCAGTGCCATTGACTTATCGTAGCTTGCCCGATAGCGGCCATTTTCAACCGACCGCTTCTGGCCACTAGACGCGTAGCAGGAACGCACCGATCAGCGCGACACCTTCGGCCACGCGTCTTGGATCAGGGCGGCGTCAGCGGCATGGCTATCAGCCGCTCGCGCGATGTCTGCACCGCGCTCTGCCATCCGTCCACCTCGGTCTGCCAGCTCTTGGAGTACGGCTGTGCAGGTTGAGGCGTACTGAGCGAGGGCGGGCTGGGCAGCTCCAGCGATGCGCTCGGGGAGGCCGGCAAAGTCGCCCCGCATGCCTGCAGTAGCAGTGCGCAGCTCGCGCAGGCTACGGTCAAGATCCTGCTGCGCGGCCGCGTTGCGCTGGCCTGTGGCCTGAAAGGTTGCGAGTGCATCAGTCAGTCCTTTCTGAAATCCGGCCATGTCCCTGACGGCCTGTTGCGTGCTGACCAGCGCGGCGCTGGTCTGTTGGTGTCGCAGTTGCTCCAGCTGCAGGCCATAGCGTTGGCCCTGAATCCACCACGCGCCGCCAGCACCTATGGCAAGGGCCGCAATTGCTGCTGTCAAGTGAGTTGAGAGAGGGCTGATCATTGCGAAGCTCTCGCCAACGGGCCAGCGCTGAAATGCCCAACCCTGCCCCACTGCGCGCACAGCTCGCGGGTGGCATCGCGGCGATCAACAAGGCCAGGCAGCCGCGTGGGCACGCCGTTCACGGTGCCGTAGACCCATCGCGGCATCTGCTCGCATGCCGCATTGAGCTGCCCGGCGTTGGCCAGCCGCATGACCGTGGTGTCAGGTGACAGCGCCGAGGGCACGTTGTAGGCCATGTCGATAAAGCTGGCCTGCACCCACACGTTGTAGGCGTCCCAGTGCCGCAGGGCGCGCCGCGCCAAGCGCTCGGCCTCGCGGTATTTGGGACGCTCCAGGCGCTCGCAGTCCTCGGTCGTGTAGTAGCGCTCCGCCACAACTTCGGGGCCTGTGACGCCCGCGCAGACGGTCAGCGGCTGCCCCCTACCCAGCCGGTCGACGTAGGGCGTGCCGATGTGCCGGCCGCTGCTCTCGTAGTGCAGACCGATCTCGCGGGCCAGGGTCACGGCCGCGCTTGGCCCGGCCTCTTTCGTGGCAACGTAGCCGCCGGCCGCAGTGACCCCCAGGCCGACGGCTGCAGCCAAGAGGCGATTGCGAAGGGCTTCATTCATCGGCCACCTCCGCCAATGGTGAGCGCCTTCCAGAACGCAAGACCAGCGCTGGCCATCATCACGATGTAGGTGATGGGCTTGGCCACCTTGCCGATCCAGTTGAGCACCTTGAAAGCACCTTGCGCGGCGGCGAAGAACTCCACCATTTCAGCCGTGTTGACACGAACCTTTTCCGTGGCCTCGGTGTTCGCACGCAGCTCTGCTTCAATGCGCGTCATTCGCGCATCGCCCTCATCGAGCCGGGCATTGATGTTGCGCGCCGTGTGAGGGTTGATTGCATTTCCGAAATCGTCTTGCATTGATCCTCCTACAGCGTCACGGCGAGCAAGAAAGCGGCATCGAGCGATTCCGACGTACCGCCCAGCTGCGCCCACAAGGCCGACAGAAACGGGTTGTGCCGCTCCCAGGTGTCGGCCTCGTACTCGATCTGCGCGGCGCGCTTGTCACTCCCTTCGGGCATTGCTGCGATGGCGGCCTCAGCAGCATCGAGCAGGCCCAGCATGAGCAGTGCGAGCTGGCCCTGACGGCGGGTGCATGAGTGCGGCGCCTCGGCAGGATGCTCCGGCTCGGCAGGCGCAGGCGGCGGCGGTGAGTAGCCCTCTGCAGTCCAGGCCCAGCCAATGCCCGCGCCGTCCACAACGGGCTCGATGCGGTCCCACATGTCGCGGATGCCATCAACAAACTCCGCATCAGCAACGATGCAGCGCACGACAACTCCGTCCTTGATAAGTGCGTACTCCATCGCCATTACTCCCACCAGTAAATACGGCAGAAGCCGGAGCCACCAGCACCACCGCTGTTGGTCACGCCAGACTGCGCACCCGCCCCACCCCCGCCGCCGCCGGAGTTGGCGCGCCCTGCCCCTCCAGCGCCGCCGCCGATTGCCCCACCATCACCTCCTCCGTGGCACCCACGACCTGGCCGAGAGGACCCCGTGCCGCCGCCCCCACCACCGCCGCCGAATCCCTCCAGACCGGCACCACCATCGCCACTCCTGACGTTTGCGCCATTGGCGTCAGAACCGTAGCCGCCGGAGGAGCCATACGAGGCGGAGCCTCCAGCCGCCAGACTGGCCGGAGATGTTGTTGCATAGTTTGTGAAGTCCTGACCGGGCGCACCAGCGCCGCCGCCGCCGCCCGCACAGATCCGCGAACCACCCCCTCCGCTGGCTCCAGCACCACCGATATTTGTGGAGCCGTTGCCAAGAGCGCCCGCACCGCCGCCAGCAGCGGTCAGCAGCGATCCGATGCTGGACGGGCTGCCAGCGGCGCCCGACGCGCCGCCGCCGCCAATGGTCACTGTCTGCGCAGTTGTAATCGTCAGCGGCTGGATGCGCACCGCCCCACCACCTCCGCCGCCGCCGCCCGCACCGGAGCCTGCGGTCGAGCCACCACCCCCACCACCCCCGCCGACCAACACCACAACACACGGCCCGCCATTGGCCTGCAGGATCGCCGAAGGCGTGAAGGTGCCGGACGTTGGGAAGTCCTGGTAGCGCAGGCGACCTCCGCCGCCACCGCCGCTGAAAAATTCCGAGAAAAAGCTCATGCGACCTCCATAAATCCATCAGTTGCATTGACCCAGCGGCACACCGCCGAGTCGTTCGGGCTGAGCAGTTGCATCACCCCGGGCGTCCGCCCCTTCAGCTTGTTCGTCTGCCAGTCCACATTTGCGGTTGCAACGCCACGCGACATACCGAAGCCGAATCCCTGGCCAGCGCTGAAATTTGTGGGGATGGTGAGCGTGATGCCTGCAGTGGCCAGCACGTAATACACCCCCGGCACGGCTGCAGCGGATGCAGTCAGAACCTGCGTGGTCATGGAGTCAGCAGCGCCCGGCGCAGCAACACCGATCACCCAGTCCGCCTTTGCCGAACTTCCGGCGTACATATCCACGCCGATTACCAGGGCGCCCGTGCTCAGGTTGTAGCTCTGCACGTAGCCGCTCATCGATGTGGCCGGGTCACTGGTGGACGTGGCCACGACATACATGCCAGTCACAAACGAGCGGCTCGCTTCAATCGTGAAGCTCTTTGCCCCGGCGCCTGGCGTCACGCTCGTCGTGCTGCTGCCCTTGATCTGCTGGGTCGCAAACACTGCCGCCTGGTCACGGAAGCCTTGCGCCGCGTCGCGCGCAGCCTCCGCCCCGGTCTTCGCGGTATTCGCTGCCGTGGCAAACCCCGCAGCCCCCGTGGCACTGCCAGCCGCTGCCGTCGCAGAGCCAGAAGCTGACGTTGCCGAGCCTGCAGCATTGCCTTCCGACGTGGATGCAGCAGTTGCAGAGCCGGCCGAAGCCGCAGCGCTAGCGGCTGCTTCGCCGGCCTTTGCCACGGAGGTGCCCGCAGCGGCTTGGGCTTGGTCGCGAAGATCTGTCGATGCCATTGCCCACTCGTACGAGGCAGTCGCGTTAATCTCGCTGGACCTGCCGATCTCCCAAATGCGCAGCGACACAGAGGGCATTGCAGTGCCATATGCGTAAGCTTCCTGGTTGAAAGCAGCGCTACCCAGCGCTGGATATATCGGCACTGTCGGAGCCGCTGGGGTTGGAACAATAGACGTCATACGTTTCCTTTGATTTGCAGATCGACCTGCGCCGAAGTCCAATCTGTCGAGCGCACAGCGCCCGTTACCTTGCCAACGGTGGCCAGGTGCCCATAGCGAGGCAGCTGATCAACCTCGATAGCGACTGCTTTGCCCAGGATCTGGTCCAGCAGCGTCTTGGCCGCCGGCGCCTGGTCCGCGTCGATGACGCAGCTCAAATTGATGTTGGTGGCCTTGCGCCCTTCGACCTCGGTGTAGGTGCCGTCCTTGCGCTCATCGAGGTAGGAGTAATCGCGAGTGCTGGCCTCGACGCCAAACTGCGTGCCCCCCATGTCTGTACGGCCCGGGAACAGCAGGCGCTTCCAATTGCCGACGCTGATGTAGCCCACGGCGGCAATGGCCTGCGCACTGCTGCGCGAGACAGTGATGCTGATCTCCAGATCTGGATGAATGGGCAGATCCTTGAGCGTGAAATACGTGCCCCGCTGCAGATCGCCGAAGAGGTATTCCCACTCACCGAAGGCCTGCTGCCACAGCTCCACATGGACTGGCTCGATCAGGTCCTCACCCGCTGCCCGCACAGTGATGTCGAGCGTGTCAGCCTCCAGCCCATAGATCGCAAGGCCGTTGATGAAACCGGGCTTGAGAACGAATGTGAAAGAACCAGGCCGGCGGGTTTTCGTGAAGAGGTATTTATCGAAAGGCGCCATGCGATTACTCGGCGCGCCCTCGTCGCGCTCCCAAAGCCCGGCGGCATTGGTTGTGTCTGGTTCATAGGTGTTTGCCGGCGCACCAGACACAGCCCCCACACACTCATAGGTTGAGCCTTTCCACACACGCCGAGCACCCACAACGGCATCGACGCCGCTGACCCAGGCCTGCTCGCCCATGACGGCATCGACTTCGGGCACGGTGGTGCCGGGGCCGAACATCTCGGCCACGATGGTCTTTGGCAGAAGGATGTTCATGTCGTCACCTTCCCTGCAGCAGGTGCGCTCACGCGCAGGCGCTGGCCGCCCCCACTTACCTGGTCGAACTGCTCGACCAGTTGCGGCGCACCCGCCGTGTTCCGCGCCGTCTGGGCAGATGACTGCCGCAGGTCCGACAGCTCAGCACGCATGGCCCTGATCTCTGCCAGCAGCGCCTGTGTCAGCTCATCGCTGCCTGAGCCGGTGGCGGCATACACACCAAGCCTGCCGCCGACATTGGCCAAAGGCAGGATGCCTTCCGGCCCAGCCTCACCCATCAGGCCCATGTCAAAGACGGTGGGCCGCGATACCACGCCGCTGGAAAATGCTGCCCCTGTGGCAAACACCGGCCCCTTCCAGTCATCCCCGCGAATCAGCTTGTGCCAATACACCTCGTCCGGCGTCAAGTGCGCCACGCTGCCGTCCGGATAGGTCAGCGTGCCCGCATCAGGATCGAAGACTGGAGTGCCTACGGTGCTGGGGCCACCACCGCCCAATTGAGCGCCACCGCTGCCACCACCGCCAGCAGCCGGCTGATCGGGCTTGGCCGGATTCAAGAAAGCCATGAGCTTGTTGAAATGCTCGTCCACCGTGCCAGTGAGCGCCGCAGTGCCGTTGACCAGGTCATCAGCTCGCTTGGCCAGCGTATCCAGGGATTCGAGCTGGGACTGCAGCGCCTTGAGCGAGCGCTCCTCCACGCTCAACTGGATCTCGCCCAGGTCACCCAGCTCGGAGAACTTGCCAGCCCACACCAGCGCATCGCGGCGGCGCTCGAAGTCCGTGGCATACACGCCCGACGCCAGGCCAGCACGGGTGGCTTGCACGGCCCCGCCGATGTCGGTGTATTCGGAGAGCTTGCGCCCCGCCCTCACCCCATCCAGAGCCTGCTCGATGTAGACCATCCCGCGGACTGCCGCGAGCTGGGCCGTTGAATCGACGGTGCCATACAGCTCCTGAGCAGCGCCCTTGAGAACGTCCACCGACGAGGCGATGGCGTTGATGGTCTCCTGGACCACGGATACGCGCTGCTGCAGTTCCTCCCGGTCGCGGTCCACCGCACGCCGGAACATGTCATAGGCAGCAGCCTGCGCGGCCTTCTCGTCCTCGATGGCCCAGATGCGCTCCTGCAGCGCCCGATTGCTGGGGTCCAGCGCAGCCAGCTCGCGCTTGCGCAGCTCAGCAGTGTTGCCCTGTAGTTCCAGCAGTCTGCGCTCCAGATCCGTGCGCTGGTCCAGGCGCGCGATCTCCTCGCGCAGGGCCTGGTTGTAGTCCCATGCAGCCTTCTCCGCTTCGCTCATGCCTTCGGTGGCCAGCTTGCGCAGTGCCTCGCGGTACTTGTCGGTTTGGCCCGTGGCGCGCAGGTATTCGGCTTCCAACTGCCGGCGCTCATTCTTGAGCGTGTCCAGCACCTGGCCAGCGGCATCGGCCACGGCGCCAAATTCCTTGGCCAGCGGGATGAGTTTGGCCAGCAGCTCCACGTCGCCGGCCGCCATGGCGTCCTCGATGAGCTTGCGAAACTTGGCCTTGGCGTCCTGGCCCATGCGGGGATCGATGTCGATCTTGAGATCCTTCAGCGCCTTGTCCACGGCCTTGGCCGCGTTCTCGATGCGCTCCCGCTCACTGTAGAAGCTGGTGTAGAACGCATCCATGCCCGCGATCAGGTCCTGGATGCCGCCCGCGCTCTTGATGAGCTTGGCAATGGCTTCGTCACCCAGCTTGCCGAAATTGGTGATGTTGCGGGTCCAGCCCTCAATGGCCGCGCCCGTCAGCTCCACGGTCTGCATAGCAGCGTTGAAGCTCTCCAGCGTGATGTCTTCGCCCATGTCATCGAAGACATTGCGCATCCAGCTGGGGATATCAGCCTTTTTCAACTGCTCGATCAGGGCACCGCCCATGTCCGCAATGAACTGGGCATAGGCCTTGGTGGGGTCCGTGCCAAGCGCGCCATCGCGCTTGGTATAGCTGTTCAGGACCTCGCCGGTCACCTTGTCGATCAGCTTGAAATAGCCGTAGGAATCCTCGTCGTCGTACTTGGGATTCGACGCAAAGCCCGCGACGATATCAATCTGCTTGGCGCTGTCACCGGCATATCGCGCGAGACGCTTATAGACGTCGGACAGCGAATCCACGGTCTTGCCAAGTTGCTTCTCAAGATCAGCGTTATGGCGCTTGGTCAGGTCGTCATACCAGTCACCGCCCGCACGATCGAACAGCATCTCGGCAGCCTTGTCATTGCCCGCACCCGTTGTGCTGTAGGCCGCGCCAACGTGGTTGGCACCGCGCGAACCAAACAATCCGCCCTTGAGCAGCGAGAAAATGGCGATGGCACCCGCAATCCAGGGCATCGCAGCGCCAATGCCAGACATCAGCGAGCCGAAGCTGCTGCCGACACCGGCCCAGCTGCCATTGCCTGCGATCAAGGCACCGAGGGCATCACCGCCAACCATGCCAACGGCATTGGCACCAGCAAGGCTGGCAGCCGAGGCGCCCGGCAGGAAGCCCCACATTGCCTGGGCACCTGCACCCAGCGCGCCGAGGTTGTTGAGCATGCCCATGCCTGCACCACCACTCTGGCCAGCAGCAGCGGGGGCGCCAAACAAACTGCCCAGGGCACCGCCAGCGATCTGGACCGTGGCCTGGATCAACGGCTTGAACACCAGCGTGCGCGCCAGATTCTTCAGGTATTGACCGAATGATTGACCGCCCTGCATCAACTGGTCAGCCAGGCTCTGCCCGATCTGGTCCACACCCTTCTGCCACTCCGAGGTGCTGGCCTTTGCCGCGTCGGCTGAGGCTTCGCGCGAAGCCTTCACCGAGGTCAGACCCAGGCGCTCGCGCAGCAGCTCGATTTCCTGCTGGAGCAGCGCGTGCTCCATGGTCATGGTGCCGGTGAGCGCAGCCGAGCGCTCCATCTCGGCCAGCTGCTGCTCCTTGCTCAGGATGATGGCCATCTGCCGCTGCTCGATGACCACGCGCTGCTGCTCGGCGCTCAGGCCGATCAGCTCGATCTCGTCGCGCAGCGCCTGGTTGCTGGCCGTCAGCTCCTCGACTGTCTTGCCCTGTGTGGTCATCCACTCCTGGCGGTACTTGCGTTCCTCCTCGGCCAGCTTCAGGGCCTTCTGCCGGGCCTCGTTTTCCTTCTCCAGCGTCTTGAGGGTCTTGAGCTTGGCTTCGATGTTGGCGCGCTCTCCAGCATTGAGCCCCTTGAGCGAGCCCAGCAGATCCTGCGAATACTTGATGCGCAGCTTGTCGGCTTCGCCCAGCTTCTCCCCGCCGGATATCTCCAGGCGCTGGGAGGCAATCTTTTCCTCGATGGAATCGACCAGGTTGCCATAGGCCGTGTGCAGCTGCTTGGCCGAGCTGGCACGGGCCTTGGCCGATTCGTCTTCCTTGTAATTTTCCTTGGCCAGCTTGCTGACCAGCTCGACATAGGCAGTCTCTGTGATGCGGCCGGCCTGGCGCAGCTCGTTGAGTTTTTGCAGTTGAGGCAGGTAGTCCTTGTTGACGCCGTAGAGCTTCTGGCGGATCTCCAGCAGAGCCTGCTCCGCGTCCGCATCCTCCTGGGCCTTCTTCGCGGCAGCCTCTGCAGCGGTGGGCGGATTGACGGAGCCACGCCCGCCGCCAGCGCCCTTGCTGCTGGCGTTGAGCATGTCCAGCTCGGCCCGGAGCTTGGCAATCTGGTCCTTGCGTGCCTCGATGGTTTTGGCGATGTTGTCCGCGCCAGCCGTGCGGCCACCCGCCACGGCGCGCGCCATGGCAGCCTCGGAACGCTCGTTCTCGACGCGCAAGGTGGCAATCGCGTCCTCGATACCCGCAGCCGTCTTGGCGTACATGCTGACCGCCGCCACGCCGGCACCAGCCACCACGCCAACACCCAGCAGCGCAAGCGTCACAGGATTCGCGGCCAGCACAGCCGCCAGCGTGACGATGGCCCCCTTGACCACGCCGATGGCCCCGCCCACGGCTACCAGGCCCGCCGCTGCGGCCGCGCCGCCAGCAGCCCCCAGGAAGGTCATCACCACACCCTGGTGGTTCTCGACCATCTTGCCGAGCCCATCGATGGCGTCCGTGACCAGGCGCACGCCGCCGGCAGCCTTCTCCGAAAAACCCGTGCTCTCGTTGATGGTACGGAACAGCTCGTCCCAGGAGTCACCCAAGGCAGCAATGGCGCCGTCCAGAGTCTTGGCACGCTGCTCCATGGCACCACCGAACGCGGTGTTGCCGATGTTCTCAAGATAGTCGGTGATGTCCTTGGCCGAATTCTTCACGCGGGTGGTGACGCCCTGGAACGTGAACGCCACCATGTCGCCCTGCTTGGACGCCTTGATGCCGAATTCCTTCAGGCGCTCGAATTCGCCCGTGGCCGCATCCGCCACGGCCTCGATCATCTGCATGAGGCTCTTGCCCATGCCAGCGGCCGTATTGCCGAAGCTGGTGAGCTTGGCCTGGGTGGGATCAAGGCCCAAGGCCTTCATCTTCACGAAAGCCTCGGTGGCCTGGGCCAGCCCATAGGGCGTGTCCTTGGCAAAGGTCTTGATCCAGGCCATCTCCCGGCCAGCCGCCTGGGCACTGCCCGTGACCGTGACCAGCGAGCTGTTGAGCACGTCGAATTCGCGCTGCACCGATACCAGCTTGCCGACGAACGCCGTGACGGACACGCCGGCAAAAACGCCACCGAGCAGCGTGCCCAGGCGCCCGAGCGAGCCGGCCATGCCATCGACCATGCCCGTGACGGTGCGCTTGGACTTCTCGACCTCGGCCTGCAGCTGCGAGCTGTCGCCCGTAATCAGGAACCGCAGGTAGTTGATGTTGCCGGAGCCGATCATGCAGCCCCCTGCAGGTCACTTCGGCGCGCGCCGGAACGAGCGCAGCATGTCGCCCAGGCCGCTGGAGACACGCTTGCGCCGCTCCTCGGCTTGCTCAGGCGATTCATCGACGCTGCCCGGCCGAGGGGCAGCGGGGTCCTTGGCTGCGTCCTTGGCAACCAGCCATGCGATGGACAGG
Organism: Delftia sp. ASV31; assembly: GCF_016428765.1. Taxonomy (NCBI): domain Bacteria; kingdom Pseudomonadati; phylum Pseudomonadota; class Betaproteobacteria; order Burkholderiales; family Comamonadaceae; genus Delftia; species Delftia sp. ASV31. The sequence continues at coordinate 47,853 of NZ_JAELTK010000023.1, read as the reverse complement.
TCGCAAAGCGTTTTGCCCTCCCAGGGCGTGAGCTGCACGCCATGAATGGACTGCCATGCCACCAGCTGCTCGTAGCCGATAGGCGTTTCGCCCATGGGCGACTGCAGCGATGGCCCCAGGTCGAAGAACACTTCGAGGAGATAGCCGGCCGGGCCAGGGTCGGGCATGTCGGGCTCACGGCCTTCTGCCCTGAATTCCTCGATGCGTGTGATCCCGGGTTCATCATCTTGCTGCTGGGTCTTTTTTCCGTTCTTGGGCTTGAGCGGGGCGTTGAGCCACGCCCATGTGCGCACGTAGAGGCTCAGTCCTTCGGCGCACTCTTGGAAAAATTTGCCCAGTCCGCCGCAAAGGCGTTGACCTGGTCAGCCACCCAGCCGGCTGCAGGGTCCGCGTACAGGGCCTGCATCCCCTCGCGCACGGGGCGGCCTTCCAGGTCCAGGCCTTCGACGGAATGCGTGATGTCGGCCAGCAGCGCTGCCGTGTCGGCAGTGCGCTCCTCGGGCGTGCGCTCTTCCAGCGCGCGGCGGTTTTTCTTGACCAGCGCCATGACGCGGCGCTGGGCGCCCAGCTGGGCCTTGCGGTAGGGCTCCGAACCGGGGCCGTACACATGGATCAGCACGGGCTGCTCCACCGCCCCAGCGTCTTTGGTGGGGTCCTTGAAGTACAGGAGTTCGCCGGTGGCATCCTTCAGGTGCAGGGCAGCGGTGTCGGCAACGCGGAGTTGGGAAAGCTTGAGCATGGTGGTGGCGATGAAAGAGAGACTGAGGGGCATGCCACCCGGCCGCAGCCGGGCATGGCAGCGGCGAATTACTCGGGGATGAAGCTGGCCTGCACCGCCAGATTGGCGAGCACGTTGGCATCGGAGCGCGGGTTCTCCGTGCTGTCGTCGCTCCACTTCTCGAAGTCGAAGCCGGCGGCGGCCTGCGCGAACACAGGCTTGCCCGTGGCGCCCTGCAGCACGGTCTGGCTTGCGACGCCCACGATGGAGCCATTGGCGCCGGCCGTGTAGGCCAGGGTGAACGAGATGGCGGGGACTTCGATGATGTCGTTGTCGATTTCCAGCTGTGCCGTATGCGCCGTGATGGAATCGACGCCGCCCACGTTGAGCTTGAAGCTCATGCACTGCGCCGTGAAATAGTGGCTCGAACCGTCCTGCAGCCGGATGCAGTAGCTGTAGCTGTCGTCGGACATGGAGGCGGCCTTCAGCAGAACCTGGCCCTCGTCGTTCATGTCGCGTGCCATGGGCACGGACAGGCTGCCATCGTTGAAGCTGCCTTTGCGCTTCACGATGCGGCGGGTTGCCAGCGGCGAATGCGTGGCTTGGTTGTATTCCCGGCCCAGTTCGGCCAAGTCGGTGATCTCCGCAATCTCTTTGAAGGCCAGGGCCTGGAAGCCGGCCGCATCGTAGGTTGCAGGGCGGGCGGCGCAGATCAGCAGCTTGCTGCCGGCCGAGGTACGAACGTTTTGGACTGCCATGGTCGTTTCCTTTCAGGGATGGGAAGCCGGGCCGCGCGGAGCGCCCTCGGCGGTGAGGTATCGGCACAGCCACATGCCGCGCACGATGTAGATGGGCTGGGTAGCGGCGTCGTCCCACTGCCCACGGATGCCGCGCAGGCGCGGTGGCGCGATCAGCAGGCCGGCCAGCACGCCGCCAGCAGCGGGCCCCATGCGCTCCTCGATCTGCGCATGCAGCTCCATGGCCTGCTCGCGTGCCTGGTCTCCCGTGGCGATGCTGGTGACATCGACCAGGAATTCCCGGTGCAGCGTGGCCAGGCCACCGCGCCCACCCGAGAGGGGTTCGATGCCCTCGTCTGCCGCGCTGATATCAATGGCTGGCAGGGCACTTACCGGGTATGCGTTGCGACCTTCGACGCGGACCTTGTCGCCAGCCAGGGTGGCCGCGAGCGCAAGATCTACGCGCCAGGCGGCCAGGATCTGCTGCTGCATGTGCTGCGCCATGTCAGGCCTCCTCCAGCTGCAGCAGCAGCCAGCCGGACTCGTCGGGCTGGGGCGGCTCGGCGATCCGGTAGGTGACCTGGTCGATCTCGATGGGCTCGCCCTGTGCGATGCCCGGCACCATGTCTGCGGGCAGCCGGCAGGCCAGGACGTAGGCACCCACCATCCCCAAGGCCTCGCGCGGGCCGCGCCGCAGGATGACGCCGAAGGGCTCGCCGCCCTGCCAGACAGCCACCGCATTGGCGTGGTGCCGCTGCTGGGCCGAGCGCACGCGCCCTGCCCGCTCGGCGCCGGGGATGAGGAGGAAAGTCATGCCCTGCCCTGCTCCGCTCAGGCCGCGACCGTGCCGATGACGCCGGGCAGGCAGACGGCGCCCTGCGTGGCCGCGCTGTCAGCCGCCTCGAAGGCGAACGCCGCCCCCGTCACGTCGCCGGCCGTGGCCGCGCCGCCAACTGCGAATGCGCCGGTTTCGACATCCCAGCGCAGGGGCTGGCCCTGCGTCCACGCGGTGCCTGCCGCCTTGGGCAGGACAAAGACGCCCACGCGCTCGGCGTTGTAGGGCTCGCCGACCTGGGCCGGGCTATTGGCCACGGCAAGGATGGCACCGATGGCCACAGCCTGGCCTGCTGCCACTGCGGCGGCAGCTGCCGGGACCTCGATGACGTGGCCGCGCTGTTGGTAGTTTTTCATGGGTTGCACTCCTGAAAGCGTGTGAGTGGATGGCGGCGCGTTCAGGCGCCGTTGCTCTTGGCCAGGCCGTGCCAGTCCAGGCACTTGGCGGCAAAGTCCAGGCTGGCGCGCAGCTTCACGCCGTCCACGTCTTCGCTGGAGAAGGTCTCGGTGCGCAGACCCTCGTAGCCGTCCACGTAGGCGTACTCGACGGTGTCGATCTGGCCAGCGCGGGCCGCCAGGTAGAACGCAGTGGTAGACACGTCATCCAGCAGCGGCTCCACGATGGGCTCCAGCGCCGTGCGGCCGCCCGTACGGAACTCGTTGATGTCGCCAGCCTTGGTGGGCTGGTAGTTGGGGCTGGTGTACTGGTAGGCCAGGGTTTCCAGGTCGGAGGGGACCAGCAGGTAGGCTGGAGCGATGTTCAGCGCCTCCTCGTCCCGGCCCTTTTGCTTGCGCATCAGCGTGCGCAGGCTGGACAGTGCTTCCAGCGAGAACTTGGACCCTGCGCCGGTCAGCAGGTTTTTGTGCTCGGCATCGAACAGCGGCTCGCCATCGGACATGTCCGGGTTATTGAGGATCTGGCCATAGACCAGACGGTTTTCCAGGCTCCGCGCTGCGGCGGCAAACTTGGTCCCTGTACGTGTCAGGGAGTCCAGATCGTCATTGACGATCATCTGGCGGGTGATCGCCAGCGAGCGGCCGAACGTGAAGGCGCGATAACCCATGACATCCTCGGAAAGGCTGCCGTAGGTGTACTCGCCGTGCTCGTTGAGCTTCTTGAGCTCGACATCACCGCCCACGCCGATGGCCTGGCGGATACGGAAGTCCGGCAGGTTGGAGGCGCGGCGCGCCCACAGTTGGTAGGTGCTGGGCGCCTCGTCATAGGCCGCACGCAGCACGCGCTGGCCCACGCCACCGAGCAGCGCAGGAAAGTCGCCCGTGCCCAACATGCCGGAGCGCACGCGCAGCGCCACGTTGACGATCTCGGCACGGCTCATGCCACGTGTCCTGTGGCCCAAGCCCTCGACCACCTCGCGCGCCATCTCCACCATGGTCATGGCGCGGTACTGGCGGCCGTTGTCATCCAGCTGGGCGCCGGGGTTCAGGCGATGCATGAGCGCGTTTTCAATGCCGCGCATGCGGTTCTCGTGCTCATCGCCCACGGTGCGAATCGATGTTGTGGGGCCGGTGGCTTGCTCCTGGCTGCGCTGGTCCAGCGCGGTCAGCACAGCGGCGCGGGCCTGGTCCATGGTGGAATGGTTGCGCAGCAGGTCGGCCTGCAGATCGGCCAGGTTGTGGCGCTGGCACAGCGCAACGATGTCGGCGGCGCGCTGGCCATCGAACGCACCAGCAGGCGCGGGCTGCGGGGCACCCTCGCCCTGGCGGTTCTGCGGGACCTGAGAGACGTTGGTGGGCGCGGCGCCCGGGGTGGTGTTGGCGGTCTGGCCGCCTTCACCGGCTTGGTTTGCTTGGGGCATACGTTGGTGCTCCTGGGTGGTAGGTTGGGCGGCTGCCCGTTGAAAGAACTCGCACGGCATACCGCCCTGGGGCGCTGCACCTGACGGGGCCTGAGAAGTGGGTGCGCTGCGCGTGCCGGCGTTGGGGTCGGCAGGCACAGTGACGAAAGAGATTTCCTGCGGTGTCCAGGCCACAGCGCGGTAGAGATCGACGTTGATGCCGTCCGTGCGGTCCTGGGCGCGGGTGATTTCGTAGCGCTGGACGCTGTAGCCGAAGCTGATGGCGCGGATGATCCCGGCGCGGATGTCGGCCACGATGCCGGCCAGCTCGGGACGCTGGCTCAGCCGGATCACGGCCCGGCCTTCACCACCTTCGATCCAGCCGCGCTCGGCAATTCCGAGGATGGCAGCCACGCCACCATAGGCGCGGTGACCGTCCAGCACCTGGACAGTGCCGGCGTCAAAACGGGCCATGTCCACGGCCTCGGGAGTGATCTGCAGGTCCTCGTCGTAGGGACGATCGTTCCACCAGTCGTAGCGGCGCACCATGGCTCCCGTGGTCCAGACCACCTCGACCGTACCGTCGGCCTCGTTGTAGGTGTCGGGGACCAGGCTTGCGGCGCGCGTCTGCACCGGCAAATCGTGGACCTGGGGCGCGGAAGATTGGGCGTTGGCTTGTGGCATGGCGCTCAGTTTTCCGGTTTGACTGTCTCAAATCCCGGAAAACTGAGACGATTTCACTTCTGCCCCGGCCCCTCCATCTGGGCCACCAGATCGATGGGGTTCTGCGCACCCCACAGCGCGGCCAGCAGCGGCAGGATGCCGCGATCACGCAGCTGCACCAGGTCGTCCTCCAGCTCGCTGAAAACGGCCTCAGGGTCATAGCCCCGGCGCCGGATGACTTCGCTGATGCTCTGCATGCCGCCCTTGACGGCGCTCAGGTCGCTGGCCACGTCCTGCACGGGGTTCGGGCTGGCCCAGCGGGGCGTGCTCCAGTCCGGCGCCTGCACATTGGCCGGCACCGTGGCCACCAGATCCACCGCCGCCACGAACCACCGCGCAATGGGCGCGCACAGGCGCGGCACGGTGACGCGCCACTGCTCGGATTCGACCTCGGCCCGGAACTGGTTCATGGACATGCGTGAGGTTGAGAAATTGACCTCGGTCAGGTCGCCGGTCATGAGCTCGTAGGGGCACCGGTAGCCTGCAGCCACTTCCTTCCAGCCCCCTTTCATGTAGTCGCCAAAGCCCGGCACAGCCTTGGGCTCGATGAAGGTGGGATTGCTCATGCCCGGCGGCAGGCCCACGATGCCGCCGCCAGCGAGGTCGCCCAGGTCCATCAGGCCGGGCTTTTGCCCTGCGGCCTCCTCGGGCAGCGGCGGCGGCATGCCTCCGGCCCCTTCCATCTCGGCCAGCACCCCCATGCGAGATTCAAGCTGCTTGCGCTGCAGCTCGGAGTCACCGTAGGTATGCAGGTCGCGCACCTTGGCGATGATGGGCGCCAGGCGCGAGATGCCGTCCTGCTGGCCGGGGCGCTCGGAGTCGAAGAAGTGGATGATTTCATCGGCCGGCACACGCTGGCTGGTGCCGCTGCGGCCCAGGGTCCACATGCCGGCATCACCGGGGTGGCGGTCGAACAGGTAGTAGGCCAGGCGCTGGCCGCGCTTGTCGTACTCGATGCCCCGAATGATCTCGCGCCCGCCGGCCAGCACGCCATTGCGCTCCACGTCCAGAAAATCGATCTCCAGCAGCTGCAGTTTGAGCGGCACTGTGGAGCCCATGCGCTGGATGTGCTTGCGGATGAGCACCGCGCCGTCCACGTCGCGCGTGCGCTCGGCCTTGTACTGCAGGCCATAGAAGTCCAGCAGACCGTCGTAGTCGGCATGGGGCACCCATTCGCGCCAGCGCTTGGCCAGGCCATCGTCGGCCCACACAGGCACGATGCCCTGGCCCACGCGCATGGCGAGCACGGCATTGACGGCGCGCACGATGTTCGGCACGTTCTGCGCGAGTGAGCGCGCACGCATGCGCAGCTCGCGCGCATCGGCGGCGTGGTCTGCCGTAGGGCTGGCCCCCGAGCGCTTGACGCGCCATCCATCGGCGCGGCTGGCGCCCTCGTAGGCGCGCACCAGCATTTCCCGGGCAACCTGGCGGCGCACGCCCTGCGCGGGCGAGAAATAGCCGACAACACGGTCAACCAGCGTGGGGGAGGCCCTGCGGGGCACGGTACGGCGCTGCATGATCAGCGGTCCCGCAGGCCGGCGAATCGAAACCGTGCCACCAGGGCGCGCGGCTGGCCGGTGCCGGCCACGGCCGAAATCTGCGTGTGCAGATCGCGGCGCGCGCCCATCATCTCGTCCAGGCTGCGATAGGTGACCGAGGCGCCATCCTCGGTCGAAATGGTGCGCTCACCACTGTGGATGGCAGCATTGAGGCGCGCGAGGCGCATCTGAAGGTCTTGGAGCGTGCTCATATGCCGCACGCTACCGGGGCAACTGTCTCATTTCCCGGAAACCTGAGACGGATTCAGCCGACTCGCTTCTAGGTACCGGTACACCGTGGCCCGACTGATGCCCAGCGTGCGCGCCACAGCCTTTGCGTTGCGCCCGTTCCACAGCCGCAGCACCTGCCGGCGTTCCTCTGCCTTGCCCACGGAAGACCGGGCGGGAATGTAGGCATCCTGGCCGGCGAACTCGCTGCGCAGTTGCTGCTGGACACGCTCAACAATGGCGGGGCTGCCACGCAGCTCGGGCAACAGTTCGACCAGATAGTCGAACATGCGGTCCACGAGGTCTGGTGCGAAATCCGCTTCTGGCGTGGCGGGCGACTTGGCCGCGTCCGGTTGCATGAGGGGCAGAGTGGTGTTGGTTTTGGAGGTCATGAGGGCTACCAGGAACGGGAGAAGCCGCCGTTTCGGCGAATGGGAGCTGCACGGCGCGGCGCTGGGTCCGGAGCACGGGCAGGGGATGAGGTAGGAGCAGGCGACGGTGCTGAAGCGGTGGCAGTCGCAGCGGCCGGAAGTGCGCCAGCGGGTGGCAGTTCAGGCGGGCTGAAGAGGTCGCGGGCTGGCTGCACCATCTGCTCGACCTGCGACCAGCGCGCATCGGTGTACTTGTGCAGGCCCTGGGCCATGGCCGCGTGGATGGCGTAGTTGCGGCAGTCCAGGTCCTCATTGCGCTGGCGGCGCTTGACCCAGCGGTAGGCCTCGCGGCCCTGGACCTTGGCCAGGATGCGCTGCTCGGCGGTCAGCTGCTCGAAGAACTCGCGCGGCAGGTCCTCACTGAAGTGCACGCACCCCGGGCCTGCGTCGGTGATGGCCAACTGGCCCAGCAGCAGATCCTTGGCGTTGTCCACGCCAACCAGCCAGAGCTTGATGCCCTGCTTGATCTTCTGGCCGCGCCAGTCCAGGTCCTGCATGCTGGCCGGCCCCACGATGGGCCGGTTGTCGTTGTTGTCGCCCTTGATGGCGCGCAGGTTGGGCAGCATGTGCTGGTGCGTGCGGACATAGTTGTAGACGGCCTGCGTCTGGTCGGACGAATCGATGCTGATGGCGCTCAGGCCCAGGCTGCCGCCGTGCCAGGCCTGGCGGTAGCGGCGCTGCAGGTAGGCCGTCACGGGCGCCCAGTCGCCTTCGCTGGAAGGATTCCCCTCGATGATGTGGCGGTCCACGATCCAGCTTTCCATGCCACGGCCCCAGGCCCAGACGTTGATCTGCCACCAGGTGCGCTGCACGTCCACGCCAGCCGTCAGCACCAGGCCGCCCACGGGCACCGTGCCGATGGCATAGGGTTCGGCACGGGCCTGCAGCACATGGTCGTCAGTGCCCTCCCCCTTCAGTTCCCAGGCCTGGCCCAGCGTCTCGTTCGTGAACGAGGTCATGGGGCCTGCATCGCCCTCCTGCAGCGCGCGGTGGGCCTTCTCGAACTCGTCCACGATGGACGCCCAGGTGCGCTGCGGGCTGTACGCGGCCCAGATGTGCACGCCCAGCGTGCGCGGGGGCCTGCATGGCGTGCCATCGGCAGCGCGCCAAATCCGGTCTGCACCGAAGCGGCGGCCAGACGTCCGGCACACCCAGGCGCCCGTCAGCGGCCAGCCGCCGGGCAGGTACTCGGCCTGGCTGATCGACTCCCGGCAGTGGGGGCAGATGTGGCGCACGGTCTGGGGCTTGCCGGCCTCCCATTTGAAGCCGTGCATGGCTTCCTTGCCGCCCCAGGTGAGCGGGTGCTCTGCTTCGCAGCGCGGGCACTCGATCAGGTAATCGACCTCGTCCTCGGAATCCTCGCAGGCTCGGCTGACGTGGCACAGGCCCTTGATGCCGGGCGTGCTGCCGCCGATGAACTTGGGGTATGGAGCGCCTTCCAGCCGGCCTTTGGCCAGGGTGCCGGGCGAGCCCGCGGACTTGTCCTTGCTGCCCCCGATGGTCTGGTCGAATGCCGTCCATTCGTCCAGGATGGCCACGGCCACCGTGATCCGGCGATAGGCCCGCGCAGCCTTGCCGCCCAGCAGGTGCAGCACGCTGTCGCGGAAAGGCTTGTACTTGATGGTCTCTTCGACCCGGCTGCCCTGCTTGCGGGCAGCAATCACCGAAGGCACGCCGTCCTTGCTGTCCAGCAGCGGCTCGATCTCGGTCTTGACGAAGCTGTCACGGTCGTCGTCCGTGGGCTGCCACAGCGCCTGCTTGCGGCGGCGGTGCGCGATGTTGTAGCAGACGAAGGCGGTGATCATCTTCGAGTAGCCGACGCGCTTGGACTTCTTGACGGCCAGTTCCTCGATCCGGTCGTCGCTCATGAAGTCCAGAATGCCCACCTGGAACGGCCAGGCCACCCAACCGCCCTTCTGGTGGCTGGATTCGCCGGCCAGCAGGAAGTGGTCGGCTGCCCATTCGGACAGTGTTTGCGGCGCGTCGGCCCGCAGGCTGGACAGGCCCAGCTGCGCGGCGGCCTGGATGGCGGAAATCGCCTCTCTCGACAGGGGTGCGCTCAAAATGCGGCCTCCTCGTCCAGCTCATCCTCGTCCGGCGCCTCGGCCATGGCCGCCACGCGCTCGCCGATCAGCTTGGACGTGACCCGAATCCACTCATTGCGGGCATCGGCCAGCACGCGCAGCACCGTGACGCGGGCATCCTCGGGCAGATCCGGGCAGGCCTTGCGCAGCTGGCCCTCGATCTGGTCCATGCGGTCCACCACGGCCGAGCTGGCCAGGCCCAGCACGTCCGCCAGGGCGCCGATGGGTGCGAATTCGCCACGGGCGACGGCGTTTTTCAGGTCCTGGGCCTCGCGCTGCGAGCGTGCCAGCGCCGCACGTTCCTGGACCAGGTCCAGCCCGCCCAAACCGGCCGATGCGCGGCCCGCAGCCTGGTCGCGCAGGCGCTCGCAGTAGCCCAGCAGCCATTCGTGGCCCGTATCGCCACGGACGATCACGCCTTCGCTCACCAGCTGGCTCACGCGGGCCTCGCTGACACCGACCAAAGCCGCAAATTCTGCTTGCGAAATAGGAGCATCAAAGTAAGGCAGGACCTTCACTTAACCCCCTTAGGAAGGTTGCGCAACAGTCCGAGAGCGCGGCTCGAATTACCCGCTTCCAAGGGGGCCAAAAAGGACCCGCGATCCTGCCTATTTTTTGAGCACATCGAGAGGGGCGCCGCCGCGCCGATGAGGGCGCGCACCGTCATGCCGACACCCCCTGACGCTCGGCCAGCAGCGCATGCACTGCCGCCTCGTAGTCCGCGAACGCTCGCCGCAGGCCCTGCCCGGCTCGCGCATCGCACCAGTCGTCGTAGCCCGGCATGCCCAGGCTGGCCGCCATGCCCTCGACGCCGCTGCGCGTGTCCGCCCAGTTGTCGGGCTGCTGCCCCTCGCCCGCCGAAGATGCCAGCATCACCACGTCCTTCCAGCGCTGCTCACGCACCCAGCGCAGCAGACTCGGGCAGGCCTTGCCATCCTTCGCCGCCAGCAGTCCACGCTGCTGCTCAGCGGCAGCCAGCAGCTCCTCGGCCGTCACGTCGCCACGGGCGATGGCATCGGCCACGGCGTCGGCCACGTCCACCAACCGGGTGCGCCGATGCTCCGGGAAGCTGCCTGCAAGCGCTGTGGCGATAGCCAATCCACCGTTCGCCCCCCCTGCAGGGGGGTTGGGGGGTATGTATTGGTTTTGGTTCTGGTTCTGGTTACCCGTGTCATCGCCGTGACGAGGCGTGACACCACCCGTGACATCACCGTGACGTGGCGTGACATTGCCCGTATCACCACCAAGCCAGTCCGTGCCATTCAACGTGACACTGGTATCTGTCACGACGATTCCATGCTGACGACACAGAGCCATCAGATCTGCAGCCTTCGCCTTGGCAGCAGGCACGACACCCAGGGCACGCAACGCAGAAAAGATAGCACTACGCCTAGCCCTGCTGCGCTTCTGCCGCAGGTGCTCATTGCTCTTGACCTCGTTGCGCCCCTCCTGCTGCTGGCGGAACTGGGCCACGATCTGCTCACATTCGTCGTTCTGATATCGGCCATCGGGCAGCTGCGTAAAGAACTCGGCCAGCACGAACTGCAGGGCATCGATCTCTTCCGGCGACCGGCACAGCAGGCGCCGCGCCAGAAGATCGAAGCAGGAACCGTCCAGCGCTGCCTCGGTGTCACAGTACATGTCACGCATGTCACGGTAGATGGCACGCTCCAGCCGTGACAAGTGCCGTGTCGCGGTGTTGAAGTCGCCGATGTGGTGGGGGTAGTGATTCATGCCTGCTCAACCTTCGATATCAATTCAGTCCGTCAACGTGGCCTGCTGCAGGCGGCAGCGCACAGGCTTGACCAGGCGATGCGGCGGCAGGGAGCAGGCCCGCGCCGCCACCTCCTCCACGCGCTTGGCCGCAACCAGCGCATTGACCGTGCTGGCCACGCTGGAGATCTCCAGCCATTCGCCCGTGCACTCGTTGTGAAAGTCCCGCAGCTCGCGCCGGCTCAGGGCGGGCTGCCCCCGGCGGTGGGCCTCGGCCAGGCTGCTGTACAGCCGCTCGTTGAGGCGCACCCGTGTGGCATTGCCAATGGCGGAGAACGAATCCGCCTTGGTGTCATGCGAGGTCACCTGATGGGTGGTGTGTTGCATGTCTATCTCTCCTGATATCAGCCGGGCCGTCAGCCCTGACTGGCTTTCTTGAATGCGTCGTAGACGCGGCCACGGACCCAGCGGGGAATCAGCTCATCGATGCCCGAGCGCTTGCGCACCCCGTCCAGGCTGATGCGGGGCTTGTAGTTGCCACCGCGCACGAACATCAGCACCGGCCGCACATCCGCGCCGCCGGTGCCGGTCACCGCCCAGATGCCGGGCGGTAGGTTGGATGCGCGCTTGTCGTACTCGCCACGCGCTGTAGCCCGGGCACCGCCGCGCAGACGGCCATAGGCCACGATGTAGCGAATGCCTTTCACCGGCCCCATGAAGCGCGCGCCCTTGCCACCGCGCTGGTGCAAGGCCTGCATGCGCCCCTTGGTCATGTTGGCCCGGTAGCCCTGCTCGCCAAAGGCCTGGAAGTAGGCAATCAGCTGTACCAGGGTCGAGCCCTTGAGATTCCCGCGCCCGTCATCGCTTCCCGGGTAGGGAGTGGCGGGGATCGCGGTCTGGTAGCCAACGGGCAGGATGCCTGCCGTGCGCAGGGCCTTCTCACTGCGCTTGTCGCGGCGCCTGCCGCCATCCTCCTGCGCCGCCAGGATCTGCTGCGGGTCCACACCCTTGCCGCCCATGTAGGTAGGCGCCACCAGCGCATTGAGATCGCCGGCCGTGGCCTTCTTGACCACCTGCACGGACTGCAGCACGTAGCCTGTGGGTCTGTCAAAAACGCTCTGCATTTCAGAGCGCATGGAATTCTTGACGCGGCCCGCACCCATGTTGATGGCCTCGGCCGTGGCCTGAGCAATCTGCCCGCCATCCAGGCCGGCCAGGGCACGCTTGTACCGATCACCGCCCTCAGGCTTGATATCAATACGCATTGCCACCTCCAGGGGTGGCAGCCAGGCGCTGCTGTGCCGAGCGGGCCAGGTACTGCGCCATGACCGTGAGTTCCTGCACCTGGCGATCCAGGCGCCGCACAGCATTGCGCGACGGCTGCCGGTGCGCATCAGCTGCGGCGCGCGTGACCTCGGCCACGGCGGACTGGAAATGCATGAAGGCCTCCACCGGATCGCCCTCGGCCTGGTCTGGCAGGGTGCGCCGGCACTCGAAACCGAGTTCGCTGGCCATTGCATGCAGCACCGCTGCATTGCCCGTCACCACCTGCAGCCGCACGGATTCGCGCAGCGTCAGGTGGTGGGTGTCGTTGTTGGTGTTGAGCTTGTGCTGCAGCGTGCCGGCGTTGATGCCCATGCGCACCGCCAGGGCCTTGATGCCGCCCTGGCTGGTCTGCGCGATCAGATAAGCCGCGTCCAGCACGTCCATGCCGGCGGCAATGTCGGCTTGAGGCTCACTTTCGACATAGCCAGGGGCGATGCCAACTGAGAAAGTTGCACTCATCAGCACAACCCCTTTCGAGCCAACGACATGACCCACAGCACAGCACCCGCAACGCCCACAGCAGACAACATCGGCAGCCTCCAATGGGCGCAGGCCCTGGAGCTGTTCCTGGGCCAGATGATCGAAGTCTTGGAAGGCGAAGGCCGAGCCGGTTTCGGCGCGGCCGCGCTGGCCCGCTGGAGCGAGCTGTGCTGCCAGCGCATGCAGGAGACCCGGACAGCACATCCTGCAGTTATTTCCCATTTGCAGGCCATTGCTGCGAGGCTTGTGGCATGAGAGCGCAAAAGGGTGCCCGCCCCTGCCTTGGTTACGATGGAAGCTCTCACACAACCAATTACGCCAAGGAGGGCGGACATGAGCCAGCAGCAATACACCGAAAAAGATCGCTTCGACATACTCAAGAAGTGGCACGAATCGAATGGAAACTTGAACTACCTGCTGGAAGTTTTTGGTTTCCACCTTGCGGAGAAACATGGCTGGAAGACGATCGATGGCATGGAGGCAGTGCACTACCACCTGATTCGCAAATATCACTGGCTGCCTCGGGATGTCCGCTCAATGAGTCCAGAGGACATTCGCCTTGCGTTGCACGAAGAAATGCAAGACTGGACTCCGCCTGCAGCCGCGCGCTGAGAGGCGGATCAGACACCGCCAGCGAGCGCAGCCACAGCGCTCGCGCCTGGCATCGGAACAGTTGTCGGCGCAGTTCTTCAAGCATGGGCACCTCCTTGCAGCAGCAAACCCAGAGCCCAGCCAGCCATCGCCAAATCAAAAATCAGGTCCACTACGGCTTGGCCAGCCGTGCGCCGAGGGAACTCTCCGCGTGCCAGCCAAATAGCCCGACCGCATACACAAAGAGCGCAGATCACCAAAGAAAACCAAAGGTAGGCACGCATCAAAGCCTCTCCATCAAATCGGGGTTGCGGCAGGAGTGGCCCGACATCTGGGAAGCCAGCAGGCCAAAGAAGCCGACAAGAAAATCCACTGACGAGGAAACCGAAATTCATGACCAGTCTTTCCCATCAGAAAATTCACAAACTGTGTGACGAAATAGAGGCACTGCTTGCAGACGCCATGCCCAAGGCAGATGCAATGCGCTATCAGCGAATCGCATTTGTGGCGAATGAACTCAAAGGCCTTGATCCCTACATCACGAGGAATGCGGATCGACTGGTCAGCCGAGCGGGGATCTACCTGAGTGCCCGCAAACACCAAAGTGAGCAGGGAGGTGCCGAAGCTGTCATGCGGGAAATGCGCTACAGCCTGCTGCGAGCCATCCGCACCCAGGCAAACGTGCTCCAGACGGGTATGGAATGAGGGGTCAGCCATGCTGCTTCATGCCGTAACCGTAACGGCCGATCTCGCGCAGAACTGCCTGTTTAGCAATCTCTGGCGCGCGTTCTTGATCAAAGTCCGCCAGCGCCGTAGCCAGCATGAACATCAGCAACTGGGCCTCTTCTGGCGTGAACGACCGCCGAACGGAGCGATGACCCTTGCGCAGCTCCATGCGCACACCGCCATTGGCACGGGAGAGCACCATGAACGCGGGACGGTAGGGGGGTTCAGCCATGGGCGACTTCCTGGTTGCTGAACGTTGGCAACCCTTCACTTACCGACTTTGAGATCCGCGCGGCAGCGCCCATCACACGATCGGCGGTCGCCTGTGGCAGTTCGTCGGGCCACAAGTAGATGGTTTGAACTGCGCGATAGCCCATCGCTTCAGCGGCCTTCCTGGCCGTACCGCCCAGCAGCGCTATAGCGTGATCTTTTTTCATACCTCATTGTAAACATGTTTACAAGAGTTGAGGCAACCAAATTTACATATTAGGGATTAAGGTGCGCCATGCTCTATGGGGAACGCCTACTACAAGCCATGCAGAAGCGATCAGAGGCGCTTGGGCGTGAGATCGAGCGCAAGGACGTTGCTGCCGCAGCAGGCACGTCCGTTCAGAACATTGGCATGATCCTGACGAACGCCAAGGGGCGGGACCAAAAGCTGCGCACCGAGGCGCATGAAAAAGTTGCCGCGTATCTCAAGGTGAATTCGAGATGGCTACTGACCGGTGAAGGCCAGATGGACCAGCCGCCAGCGATCAACGCACCCACAGAACTATCCCCGGCTGCCGTAGAGTTGGCGGTGCTCTTCGACATGATCTCGCAGTCCGACAAGCTGAGTCGCGCAAAAGCTTTCAACGCTGCCAGCACTGCCATCATGCAAGTGCTGCAAGACGCAGCCGCCAAGTCCTAAGCAGTTCCTCGTTGGGAAAAATTAGGGCCTTCACACCCTGGCGCGTCAGCTCGCTCAAACACACTTCGACCCCCACTTCGGCCTCGTTCGCGCCGCGTACTCTGACGAGCGTTTGCTCTTCAGCCTCGCTCGAGAGTACTGTGTTTCCATACATATCTGAATCATAGCCGCACCCCAACACGCTTCACAAGGGAATTTTTTTGGATGGGGAAAATTCAAATTTGTAAATTCATCTACAAATCATTTGCGCCGTTTATGTAAACGTGTTTACAATCATCCGGCGCCGCCCCAACCGGCTGCGCCGGGCACCACGGCATCGACCGGGCAAGCCCCGGTCTTTCAAAAGTTGCACGCCGATGATGTCTGCCCGACCTGCGGGGCAGACCGGCAAAAGCACCAGCGGGCATGGGCCGCTGCTCTGCGCGGGTAGTCCTGCCCGGCCCAGTCCTGCCTAAGCGCGGTAGACGGGCAACCAGGTGAGGCAAACAGGGTTGCCAAGAACAGAAAACCCCAGCCAGCGATGGCTGACGGCCCGGAAAGAACGGGCAACAAAAAGGCCCGGCACTTAAGGTGCTGGGCCTGTCAATGACGCTGTGAAATACGAAAAGATCACAAAGGACTGAGGACTATTAACTGCGCGTAGTACCGGATACCTTTTGGTCCTTACGCAGCAGCTGCACGATTTCTCCCGCAATTTCCTTGACAGCCTCGGAGCGGATGGCATCAAAGTTTATGCCGCTCTTCCTGTTACAGACGCCTTGGATGCTGGTTGGGATCAACCCAATTTCGCCTTCACCGCCAAACACATTTTTATATCGGATGTTGGAGCATTCAATTTTCTGCTCAGATTTCTTGCCAGATATGACTTTTGATCCCTTGCCAGCAGAATCGCTGACATTCATGCTCCAACTGATCTCATAGTTGGTTGTGGTGGTATCGTAAAGAACGCTGGCATTCTTCGGAATCAGCAGTCTCGTAGCAAAATCCAGATCGCTAACCGTCTGCGTTCTGACAAGAGGATTTCCAGGCCGCTCAGTAATGCGCAACCGCGCGATGGTCAGCTTTCGCTTCGCCTCGTCTTCAACAGTTATCCACTCATCAAAATCTTCAAGCGCCTTCGGAAGCTCATCTATGAACGGATCGTTGCTGTCGGAAACGATCTTCACTTGAAGCTCTCTCTCTGCCCTTGCCTTGGCGGCCAAGTCGGGAAGGACAGTCGCCACCTCTTCCTTGAGCTGCTTTTTCGAGAGGTCTGCGCGCGTGACGAACTGCAGAACATGTTGTTCAATCACTGGGTCACGCGTCGCTGTGTAGACGGCAAGAACTCCAGCAAGATCGCGCCACGCACCTGGCCCCATTGACTTGATCAGGTCAGCCATTTTTGTGCGCACAACCGGCAAAAGCGCAGCAGCCTTTGCATTGTCACTATTCTTCATGGCCGAGTAAACGGACGCATACGCCTCCAAATCCGGCAGTTCTCCATTGAGAGCTCGGCGATACTCAGACTCGTACGCTGCGCCCATGTACTTCGGCAAATCTGGATAATTCTCCTTCAGCTCAGCATTCAAAATCGTGGGTTTCAAGATCGATTGCTGCGCCAATTCCTTATAAAGAATTTTGTTGATATCTGCCGCTTGCGCCGCATCCAGCAATCCACCTCTTTGAGCATTGGCCATATACAAGACCATGTCCTTGAAGAAGGCGCGATTCTTTTCTTTATATTGAATGAATTTTTTGGTGTCTTCGTAGAACTGCAGTTGATACTGAGAACCGGCGGCATCCTTGATTCTTGCCACCAGCTTATCAACGTCGTCTCTGCCGGCCTTGGCCTCGTAGTAACTGACCGAGTACAGAGCACCAGAATAATTCTTATCCTTGATAGCCCTATCTTCATAAGTAGTAGCGCAAGCGGTGAGAAGAATGCTCAGGGCAATGGTGCTGCCAACCGTCCTCAAATTCATATCTGCTCCAAACTTTTGACACCCGAGTTTACAGGTTGTCACGCCATACAGCCATGCCCTCGCTGGAGCACCTCAGCTCTGAATGGCACATGTGGCCTTCTTTTTTCGCCTACTTCGGCGAGGCCTCTTGCAAGAACCGCAAGGGTGATAGCGCTGCAGCAAACGCAAAGACCACAACCATCCCCGCGCAAGTCAGGAACCAGATGGTTAGCAGCGAGAACTGGAGCAACGTGAAACGGGTGACAGGCGCTGCCTGCACGCTTGCATAGACCAACCATGCGACAGACAGGAGCCACATGAACGCGAAACCACCAGCACGTGATTTGAACCACTTCCATCTCTGGATCGTAGGCGTCTCCGCCGCTTGCTCTGCGGCCTTGGCGGCGCTGATCTGGGTTCGTTGCAGCTTGATTGAACTCACGCCAACCCAGGCCGTGGCAATCAACGATGCGAGCTGGATGCTTATCTCAATCCATTCCTTTGTGGTCATGACCCTTGTCGCCGTCGCGCGCGCTCAACCTCGATAGAGGCGATACCCACGACCAGCCCTCCCGCGTGTAGTTGGAACCGTAAGAAGTCCAAATGTAATGCAGCGCACGCACCAACTAGTTTTTGATCACCTCAAGCCATCTTTTCGCCGGGCCTGGGCTTCTCACTTCGCAACCACCAGCCATCTCGCCCACGCAGCCGCCACGCGGCACCGGCCTTTTTATTCGTCTCGCCCACCACTGGAGATCTGCCATGGCAAATGCCATCCCACCGCGCCGCCCACTTCGCAAACCGAAGGCCGAGCACCTGTGCATGGCCTTCCCCCGATTGCCAGGCCCGGACAATAAGAATTTCTGGCTCGCTGCCTACCTAATAGACCTTGCACACTGCGTTGCCTTGGAAGGCCTGGCAACCAAGCTGGAAGCGATCGGCGGCCTCAAGTCGGATCAGGTCACCCGATCAGCCACCTACATGGCGGCGACGCTCACACAGGAGAAGGCGCGCAAATCCGCGAAATACACGCAGGAAGACGGCATGCTGCTCTACGCCTGGCCGGGCACCACGTTTTTCGACGCGGCCACGCAGCACCAATGAGCCCGCCGTACCCCGAGACACCGCCGCCAACCCCTGCCGGGCCGTTCTGGCTGGCCACCTACTTCCGCGACCTGGCCGAAGGCGCCGTGATGGAGCGCGAGGGCGCCGGCCACACGCTGATCTGGAGCGCATGCGCGCTGCTGAGCAACGCGGGATATGCGGCGCTGGACGAGGCCAGGCACTGCGGAATGCTGCTCTACGCCTGGTGCGGCACCACCTTCTTTGACCAACCAACGGCCCGCCACTGAGCGGGCCGTATTCATTCAGGAGAGCCGCATGCAGCTTGCCCGCATCACTCGCCCCTCCACGCCGATCACCGATCAGGCCTTTGTCTACCGCCGCAGCGAACACACCAACGTGGCCCAGACCTTCGCCAGGGCGCGCGAGCAGCTGGCCAGCGCCGCGGCTGCTGCCACTCCACCCAAGCGCCGCAGCCGCAAGGCCAGCGCGGCCGATGCGCCCGGTGCAACCAAGCTCCAGCAGATCCCGCTGGAACTGCCATCCCTCTGATCACTGGAGCCACATGCGCACCTTCACCATCAAATGCGGCTGCACGCAGCAGCAATTCGTCGGCGCCTGCACGCAAGACGCATGCGCCTGGGCGCTGGAGCAATTTGGAGACCGGCCCTATGTCGTCATCTGCCACCGCTGACCGCGACCACCACTGGGCCAGCGATTGGCACTACGCGCTGCGCCACGCCCTCGCGCTGGCCGATGCCCACGCCCTGGCAGCACAGCACGCCAGCAGGCCACCCATCACCCAGCGTGCCGCGTGGGCTATCCAGTTCGACCGCTCGCGCGACCAGATCCACCGCCTTCTGCGCCTTGACGGCACCCCGTCTTAACCCCGCCACTTCACAGGAGACCACCATGGCCCGCCAGATCATCATTGCCATTTCCGCCGACGACGAGGGCCGTGTTGCCCTGACCACCAACCTGCCGCGCCCGGTGCCTGGGCGCGGCCTGCACACCGAGGACGCGGCAGCCCTGGAGCTGCTGCGCATGGCCCAGCACCTACCCAACCTCGAAACCACCACCTACGACGCCAACCACCTGGCGCCGGATGTGGCCGAGGCTTTCGACCTGATCCGCGAACTGATCAACCCTGATGGCTACGGCTACTCGGTCACAGCCGAAGTCGGCAACCACGCACGCCGCGTGCTGCAGATCAAGGGGCAGCAGGTCGGTCTCCCGCTATGAGCAAGAACACGCCATGGCGTGCCGAGGATGACGCCTACCTGCGGGCGCACTACCCAACCCAGCCCACGGCTGCCGTCGCTGCGCACCTGCAGCGCTCGGCCAGACATGTGCAGCAACGCGCGTATGACCTGGGCGTGAAGAAGGCACCCGGCGCCAAGACCGCACGCACCGGCCGCTGGACGGACCTCGATGACCTGCTGCAGCTGCTGTATGCCGACATGCTCAACGAGGACCTGGGTGAACTGCTGGGCATGCCCATGCAGGACATCGCCACAAGGGCCAGCCGCCTGGGCCTGCACAAGTCCCCTGCGGTGCTGACCCAGACCTACCGCGCTTCCATGCTGCGCCAGGGCCAGAGGCAGGGGCAGTTCACCGCAGGGTTCAAGCCGTGGAACAAGGGGAAGCACGGATACAGCGTGGAGCAGCGAAAAAGCCATTTCAAGGCCGGAAACAGGCCTCCGACCTGGGTGCCCGTGGGCACCGAGCGCTGGACCACGCCGCCACGCGCGCTGCCACATGCAGCCCGCTACCTCAAGCGCAAGGTGGCCGAGCCAAACCGCTGGGCGCTGGTGCACCGCATCGTCTGGGAGCAGCACCACGGCCCCATCCCGGAGGGACATGCCGTCATCTTCCATGACGGCGACACCTCCAATTTCGACATCAACAACCTGCGCTGCATCTCGCGCGCAGAGCTGTCCCGCAGCAACGGGGCCGCCATCCCCATCGACCTTCTGCCCGTGTGGCAACTCACACGCCAGTTGGACCAAGAGATCAAGGAAATTGAGAAAGCCGAGCATGACCACCACCACAACCGACACCCAGCCCACGCCGCCTGAAGCCAGCGGCATGGGCCAGCTGCAATCGCTGCTGCTCCAGACCATCAAGGATTTGCGCAACGGCTCCACCACGCCGCAGATCGCCCGCGCCATCACCGACATAGGCCAGACGTTGGTGGCCAGCTCCCGCGCAGAGATCGAGTTCGCGCGGATCACAAAGGCCTCGCGCGTCGGGTTTCTTGACTCGCCAGCGCTGCAGGCTGCGCTCCCAAGGCCCACAGCAGACGGGTCCGGCCACACCACCCCACTGCCGCCAGGCCAGCCCTGGCGAGGCCTGGTCCACCGTACCAGCGATGAGGAGCCCACGCGATGACTCAGCATCAGCCCAAAGGCTCCATGTGCCAGACCTGCAGCGGCGGCAGCCGCGCCTGCGCCGCGCTGCCCTTTGCCTCCATGCCCGTCATCAAGGCATATCCGGACGGCATCAAGGCAGTGAAGTGCAGCGCCCACCAGCCGGCAGTCCGAGCGACTACGCGGCGCTGCCTGAGCTGCGGGGCGGCGGTTCCTGCCGAGCTTGCCGAAGGCCAAGTCCTACCCTGCGGTCATTGAGTCGATTGCTGCAACGCCCCGCACCACTGGACCGG
The DNA here is from genome assembly GCF_016428765.1 of Delftia sp. ASV31. NCBI lineage: Bacteria > Pseudomonadati > Pseudomonadota > Betaproteobacteria > Burkholderiales > Comamonadaceae > Delftia > Delftia sp. ASV31. Next base: position 27,354 of record NZ_JAELTK010000023.1, on the reverse strand, counting down.
CCGGGGCAAGCCCCCGAAATGGATCAATGGCAAAGATCGAGAAATTTATCTCATAGGAAAATATAACCAGTAAATAGGTAACAGCGCAACTACAGCCGCTGGTCTGGCTTTACCATCTCTTTCCACTTTATGAAAGAGAGAAAAAGCATGGGCACCAATATGCTCGAATGCTTTCTGTACCAGAGCAAACTCGCTCCTGGTGTCGATGCAACCTGTGTCGCGCAGATCGTCAAAACAGCCCGAGCCTTCAACGAAAAAGCCCAGATCACAGGCATCTTGGTGTTCGACGGCGAGTTCTTCTGTCAGTACATCGAAGGGCCCAGCCATCAAGTCCAAAACTTGATCTCGTTGCTGGCCAGTGATCCCCGGCATATCGACTTCACTCCACTGCTGCATCTCAAGCGAGAGGCGTACCGAAGATTCAGCAAATGGACCATGGCCTACCACCTGGTAGACGACGCGGAGGTGCTGGAAGGGATAGGCACCCGCCCTGGAGAGCTTGCCCTGCAAAAGCTCCAGGACCTGATACCGCAACTCGACACTGACTGATCAGAACCGGCCCCAGCCGGTTTTTTTACGCCCACATCCAAGAGGCATGAGCACAGCGCATGGGCGCTGTCCTGATACCTTCCCTTAACCAATCAAACGCCAAATTGAGTGCAAGGGCCGCGCTGCATCTGGCATATAGAACCGGCTTGCAGCGCGAAAATTTTTCTCATCGATTGAATTACTCGACAAACCACTGTGCAGGGTAGTTATATGTGCCGCTTGAAACTATTGCACTATTCGACTTCTGCACTTTAGTTTGGGCATACTGCCCCAGCGTATTTATAGCGAAATGGGACGAATGAATTGGAGAAGGAGGCACGCCGAAATTGGTTCCTGCAGTTATATCCATCACAAGATCCACCGGAGCGCCAACGCAGACCACCGTTTGGGACGGATCAGGGCGCACAGCTACCTGACTACACGTCACCGACAGATTGTGTATGCCTGGAGGCATGCTCAAGACTTTGACAGAGGCACCCGCATTGACCGCCGCGCGAAGGGCTTGCAAAGAACCCGCTGTCGCAGTGCCGTTTGCGTCATGCGCATAAATCAACGTCCATGCAGAGGCGTTGCCTGTACAGAAAATTGCTGCGGCAAGAGAGGCGGCTTTCAAGAACTTCATGTCTTCGATTCAATGAGTGGTTGAAGATCGGAACGATTAACGATCCATTTGGTTTCGCAAGCTACTTCGGCCGGATAGGCAAAACATTTAGCGTCCATCGACACACGCGTCAAAAATCGATAGCAAAAGCCTGCCCAGCGCGGGCTTTTTTGCCCCCCGAAGCCGCCCGGCCCTGCCGCGAGCGGCTTTTTTTGGCCCAAATTTCAAGGAGCCGCATGCTCACCCCTCAATTTCTCCTCCCCCTCGCAGCCAAGCTGGTGATCGACCTGTTTGCCGGTGGCGGCGGCGCATCGACCGGCATTGAACAGGCCATCGGCCGGCCCGTCGATGTCGCAATCAACCACGACGCCGATGCCATCGGCATGCACGAGGTCAACCACCCGCAGACCAGGCACTACCGTTCCGACATCCGCGAAGTGGATCCACTGGCCGTGACCAAGCGCGAGTTGGTAGGCCTGCTGCATGCATCGCCCGACTGCACGCATCACAGCCAGGCCCTGGGCGGCCAGCCCCGCAACGGGGAAATCCGGTCGCTCGCGTGGATCGTCATCCGCTGGGCCGGCAAGACCCAGCCCGATGTCATCACGCTGGAGAACGTCGAACAGATGATGCAGTGGTCCCCGCTGATTGCGAAGCGCGACCCAGCCACCGGCCGCGTCGTCACGCTGGATCGCATCACGGACCCCGCCACGGGCAAAGCCACCTTCCGCGTAGCCGAACCCGGCGAGGTGGTGCCGCGAGGCAATCAGTTCCTGGTGCCGGACCCCAAGCACAAGGGCCGCAACTGGCGCCACTTCATCCAGGCGCTGCGCGACCTGGGCTACAAGGTGGAATGGCGGGTGATCTGCAACGCCACCCTGGGCTCTCGCAGCACCCGCACACGGCTGTACCTGATCGCCCGCCGCGACGGCCTGCCTATCGTGTGGCCAGCGCAGACGCACTGGAAGAATCCGAAGGCGGGCCAAAAGCCATTCCGCGAGGCAGCCGAGTGCATCGACTGGAGCATCCCCGGGCAGAGCATCTTCGGTCGCAAGAAGGAACTGGCGCCGGCCACCATGCGGCGGATCGCGCATGGCCTGGACAAGTTCGTGCTGAACAGCCCCCAGCCATTCATCGTGAACATGGCCCACGGCGGGAAGATCGAAATGCTCGACCGGCCCATGAGCACCATCGCCACGGAAAAAGGTGGCTGCCGCGCCCTGGTGTCGCCCACCCTGATCCAGATAGGCTACGGCGAAGCCAAGGGCCAGGCGCCGCGCGTGCTCGACCTGTCCCAGCCCCTGGGCACGGCCGTGGCCGGCGGCATCAAGCACGCCATCAGCTCTGCATACCTGGTGCAGGCCGGGCACGGCGAGGGCAAGGACGGCGGCAAGCGCTGGAGCCACGGGGCAAATGACATCAAGGGACCCCTGGGCACCGTGACGGCCAGCGGCGGTGGGCAGAGCCTGGCATCCGCGTTCATGGTCCAGGCCAACGGCGGGTTCAACAGCACGCCGGCCCGCGACCTGCGCGACCCTGTATCGACCGTGACCACCAGCGGCAGCCAGCAGCAGTTGATCGCCGCACACCTGTGCACGCTGCGCCGGAACAGCCTGGGCCGCGACATGCGCCAACCTGTGCCCACGGTCACCGCCGGGGCCGAGCACCACGCCCTGATCCAGTACCACCTGTCGCCCGAACAGGAAGCCGGCGCCCTGCGCTGCGCTGCCTTCCTCATGCGCTACCACGCCAGCGGCGGCCAGTGGGCGGACCTGCGCGACCCCATGACCACGATCACCACGCGCGACCGCCTGGCGCTCGTGACCGTGTGGCTCAAAGGCGAGCCCTGGGTGATCGTGGACATCACGCTGCGCATGCTGGTGCCGCGTGAGCTCTACAACGCTCAGGACTTCCCCCCTGGCTACGTCATCGACCGGACCGCCTCCGGCAAGCCCCTGACGAAAACCGCCCAGGTGCGGATGGTGGGCAACTCCGTGAGCCCCGTGCCCATGCAGCAGATCGTCTCGCTCAACTCGCCCGAGTCCACGGCCTGGCAGCTACGCCGCGCGGCATGACCAAACGTTTCCACCCACAACCCAGGCTCGCCTCCCGCGGGCCGCTTCATTTCCAGATCGCCATGACCAACCACGACTCCAAACTCCCCCCTCCCGCCTACTTCGAAGAACTGGCTGCGATGCAGCTGCTGATGCCCCGCGCCAAGGTGCTCGCGGCCCTGGCCGATGCCTACGACCAACCCGGTGCAGCCGTACCCCTGACCCAGATCGAGGAGCCGGCTGCCCTGGCCAACGTGAGCAAGGAGCAGTACGCACGCATGTTCGGTGCGGCTTGCGAGGCCCTAGCCCAAGTCAGCGACTGCCTGGGCATCAATTCAGACATCGACCCCGGCGCCGAGCCGATCATTGCCGCCATCGAGCAGCTGCGCGTCGGAAAGACTCATCCTGTGCTGGACGATCGCTGGAAGGTCCGCATGCTCGACGGCCGCGCTATCGAGCGCGACGAGATGGGCCTGGGCGATCACCCCGAACTGCCGCTGCTGGACGAAGGCATGATGCCCCGCAGCTTCTTCGCAGCACTCGGCCTGGAGCTGACCCACACGATGGCCGAGGACCAACTCGACGGCAATGCTCTCGAAGCCATGGGCGAGGCAGTCAACTGGACCGACTGGGCGCCCACGCCGCCCCAGGGCGACGGCTGGAAGCTGGTTTCTATCTTCGACACCGAAGAAGGTCCCGTCGCGTGGTGGCTGCGCGAGTTGCCCGAAGCCGAGGACAGCACAACGACCATCCGCACTCTGAAAGCCGAGAACGAGCGGCTGCAGAAGGCACTCAACGAGCTGGCCGGCATCTTCCATGACCAGATCGTCGCTCAGCAAGCCGCCTACATCGAATGGCAGCACGGCGCGGGCGCGGAGGCTGCGATGGGATGGATCGAGAACGGTCTCTGCGGCCCTGGCCACATTCCTGACGAGGACGCCCCCTATGGCAAGGAGGCGCAGGCCTGGTTCGACGCCAACAAGCATGAGCCATTCCCGGCATGCCCATGCGGACGCCCCTCAAACATTCTTTGGATGGGCAAGGGCTTCTGCTGCAACGCGCACTACGACGAGGCCTTCACAGCCCACCAAGCCACCAAGGCCGCTGAATCCGCCAGCGTGCACATGCCACCGCACAAGGAAAGCTGACATGCAAGAACCCATCGAAATCACAGTGCGCAACGAAACCGAGAGCGGCTGGTGGGTGGACCAGGATCAATGGTTCGCCCAGAAGATCTGGCCGCTCACCGGCGTCTGGCAAGCCGTGCGCCTCAAAAACGGCCACATCACCAGCGGCGTGGTTCTCGCCGGCTACAGCGGCTGGCGCGACGGCAATTACAGGCCGATCAACGTCGTGCAGTGGCTGAAGCCCGCGCGATGGTTTGCCTCACCAGAAGACATCGAAGGCAAGGTCGATGAGTACGCGGCATACCGCCACGCCGTGCTCTACGACCGCAAATCGCCGATGCGTGCTCATGCGCAGCAGAAAGGGCCTGCATAGCCATGGCCTGCCAGAAGCGACACAACTGGCACGACAAGCGCGCACCGCACCCCGACGACGAACCAATCACCTGGCCCGCACCCGCGGGCCTTTGTTTTTGAAAGGTGCCCACCATGAGCATCAGCCTAACCCTCTCTGAAGACGAAATCAGGGAGCTCACCCACTACCAATGGCCCTCCATGCAGCTCAAGGCGCTGCACAAGCGCGGATTCTTCCGTGCACGGCTCAGCGAGCGCACGGGCAAAGTGCTGCTGGAGCGCGACCACTATCTGGCCGTCTGCGCTGGGCCAGCTCCGTCCACCGCGCCGCGCGTGCGGCCGCCGCAGATGCGGAGGCCGGCATGAGCAAGCGCCGCAGCGACCTGCCAAAGCGTGTCTACGAGAAGGGCGGCGCCTATTGGCATGTCCGCGCCGAAGGGAAAAAGCGGATCTGGATGCGCCTGTCCACCATCCGCGACGGCCTGCCCGCTCTGTACCGCGCCCTGGCCGATATGGAGCAGGCAGACCAGGCCCGGGACAGCATGGCCGCACTGATCGCGGACTGGCTTGCGGAGGTCGGCAGCCGACACAGCGTGAAAACGCAGGCCAACGATGCCTACCAAACGCGCACCATCTCCGAATCGTTCCAGGAGTTTCGCGCGCAGGAGGTCACCGCGCCGGCCATCGTGGAGTTCCTGAAACACTTCAGCGACAAGCCGCGCACCTACAACGCCTACCGCTCCATGCTGCGAGAGCTGATGCGGTTCGCCGAAGAAAAAGGCTACCGGCCGCCCGGCACGAACCCTGTGGACAGCCTCAAGACCATGTCCGTGAAGGCGCGCACGCGGTACATCACGGATTCCGAGGTGCGCCGCATCAAGGTGGCCGTGATGTACGGGGACGATGGCAAGCGCACGCGCTCCGGCCACACGATCTGTGCGTTGATCGACATGGCGTACCTGACCGGGCAGCGCATTGGCGACCTGCTGACCTTGCGGTGGAGCGATGTGGGCAAGCAGGGCATTGCGTTCCAGCCGGCCAAAACCGAGGGCTCGACCGGCGCCCAGGTCCTGATCGCATGGACGCAGCGCCTGCGTGACGTTGTGGACCGCTTGCGAGCGCTCCCCAACCAAAGCCCTGATTTCGTGTTCTGCACGCTGCAGGGCCAGCCCTACACCTACTCGGGCGCGTCCACCGCCTGGAAACGGGCAGTGAAGCGGGCCGGCGTCAAGGACTGCCATTTCCACGACCTCCGCGGCAAGGCCCTTACCGATGTGGACCGTGGGCGCGGAATCATGGAGGCGCAGCGCATGGGCGCCCACTCCACCCAGTCCCAGACCGCCGACTATGTGCGTCACAAACGTGCGCTGAAGGTGGACGCGACACGCTGAATTTCTTCTAACGCGCCTCTGCGCTGCCTATGGCGGGCAGCACCATTTGCAGATGCGCGCGTTAGAAGAAAACGGTGCAAGCCGTTGATTTCAATAGTTCGACCGGCTGCTTTGGGAGCAGAGGGTCGCGAGTTCGAATCCCGCCGCTCCGACCAAATGATTCAAGCCCCTGGTTCGAAAGAGCCAGGGGCTTTTGTCTGTCCAGATCGCAATTGCCCAACCGAGCGTCGCCAGCGCAGCGCCCGCAGCACGAGCACAAACCTTTCACACCCTTGCCTCCAAGACTGGCAACCAGCCAGCAGATCGGCCCATGCGACTTTGGGAAATGGCAGCAGCTTGCGTTGAGCCTGCTCCTACAGCCCCGCAAGCCACGCCAGGCCAGACTGGGACTCCCAAATCAAGAAGGAGCCCCAATGAATTCCAACAGCCTTCAGCGCCGCACAGCCTTGGCCCTCGTGATGTCCGCAGCACTGTTGGGTGCATGCGCCCAGACCCAGCCGGCGCCCAATGCGCCCGTCACTGCGGTCATGGGAACGGTTGACCTGAGGGAGCCCGCTCCGCTTGCGCCCGACGCCGTGCTGGTCGTCGAATTGCAGGACACCTCGCGCGCCGATGCTCCCGCCCCGGTGATATCCCAGCAGTCCATGCGGCTCGAAGGCCTCAAGCCGCCCTACAGCTTCAAGCTGCCCGTCGAGCCCAGCCGCCTGAATCCTGCCTCGCAGTACACAGTCACCTCACGCATTACCCAGGGCAACCAACTCATCTTCATCAATGACACCGTCCACCCGGTGCTGACCCGTGGTGCAGGCTCGAAGGCCGACATGATGCTGGTGCGCGTCGCTCCCTGACCCCAGTCCTTCAACAACCAAAGCCCTCAGGAAACCTGGCGGGCTTTGTCACGCAGGGCGCCAGACCGCCGTCAAGGCATGCCGTTGGCGCCATGCAGGCGAAAGCCCGGCCGCTCGCAAAGCCGTTCGTAGTAGGCGCGGACTGCAGGCAATTCAGGGCGCTCCATGGGCGCCGACATCCAGCGGTGCGTGGACAGGCCCAGCACGATATCGGCCAGGCTCAATTGCGCGCCAGCAGCAAAGGCGCCGGTGCGCGACAACTGGTCCTCCAGAATGCGCATGTGGCGATGCCAGTTCGCCATGCTGCCGGCCAGTTGCACGGGGTCCTGGTGCTCGGGGCTGTTTCTCACCAACCCCATGAATGCATAGCGCCAGGCATTGTTCAGCTCGGTGGCCTGCCAATCCATCCACTGCTCGACAAGCGCGCGCTCGGCGGGTGCTGCCGGCAGCAGGTCCTGCCGGTCATGGCGGGCCGCCAAGTAGCGGCAGATGGTATTGGACTCCCACAGCACCAGCGGCCCATCAAGCAGCACCGGAACCATCGCATTCGGATTGAGCGCCAGAAATCCCGGCTCCTGCGTCGATCGATGGCCTGAACCCCATTCCTCCTGGTGGAAAGAAATTCCCAGCTCCACGCAAAGCCACAGCACCTTGCGCACATTGATGGACGATGACTTGCCCAGAATCCTGATCATTCGCTGCCTTCTTCGGTTTCGGTGATTTGCAGACCTGCATTGTCCCGCGCCATCCGACAAGAAATGCGACCGAACCTCTACCGCTGCCGCATGATGCAGGCATGCCTCTGGAAAAGCCCTCATCACGCCCAAGCGCCTGCGCCCCCTCGCCCTCAGATGCCGACCTCTGGACTGCCTACATTGATGCAAGCGCCGTACCCAACCCCGGACGCATGGCCATGGGCGCCGTCATCACCGCACCCGACGGACGCCGCCACCTTCTGTCCGAGCCCTGCCACGAGCGAGGCTGCAATAACGAAGCCGAACTGCGCGCCCTGATGGCCGCGCTGCAGGCCCTGCAAGGCCTGCAGGCGCGCCGCCTGACCATCTTCACGGACAGCAGCATCCTGGTGGAGCAGCTGACTCCATCGCTACGCCCCATCAAGCCCATCGCGCGCCTGGCAGACCTCTTTGATGAGGCCCGCACCATGCTGACCGGGTTCGAGCACGTGCAACTGCGCTGGATACCCCGCCACCGCAACACCGAGGCCGACGCCCTGGCCAGGGAAGCTCTTTTGCAGGCGTGAATCCCGCTCCGCACCAAAACACACACACCCGCACCCACACCCTTTCGCAGGGCCTCGACTCAGCCCGCCTGCTGCCTGTCCAGGCGCTTGAGGAACACACCAATCTCCTTTACGACCTGGGCATCCCCCTTCTGCTGCGCGCAGGCCAATCCCGTATTCCACGCCCGCCGCGCTCCAGCAGCGTCGCCCAGCGCCAGCAATGCCCGGCCCAGCAGCTTCCACGCCACCGAATAGCCGGGATCGAGTTCAGTGGCCCGCTCCAGGTGTGAATGAGCCACCTCAGGCGCCTCGTTTTCAAGATAGGTCTTGCCCAAGGTACAGCGCAGCAGGGCCGAGTCCTTGCCGGATGCGAGCAGGCCCTCAAGCCTTTGCGTCATTTCATTCATCTTCAAACCGCTTCTGCGGCAACACAGGCCCATGGCTCCAGCGGCAAATTCTGCCTCTGCTATAATCCCGTGGTTGTCTGCGCAGGCAATGCTGTATCTCACGCCGGCGCGTCGTGCACTACGACGAAAAAAACAACGGTGACAGCCGCAGAGACGTTCTGCCGTAAAACGATGGTCGCGTAAGAGCCATCGTCCACATTCCCAGAAAAAAGCCCGCTCCACAGCGGGCTTTTTGCATTGCACGGCGCATTTGGCTTGAGGCGGTCGCATCGGAATACAAAAAAACAGCTTTACGGCTCAGATGCATGCAACTTCGGCTGCTTTGACCCCATCAAGCACCTTGTTTCAATTTACACTTGACAACCAGGAAGGACCGGAGACGCAGACGCAAGCGCTCTCATTCAAAACCCCTAGCATGTGTCCTTCCTGGATTGATCGCATGGAACGCTCCATTCAGCGCCCCGGCCGCCTCCGCAGCCGGGGCGTTTTTTCTTGAGCGGCACCACGCCAGATACCAGCCCAGCAGGCGAAAACCGCAAAACACAAGCTTTTTCTAATTCCAGAGAAAGTTCTGGGTTTATTTGAGAATGATTCTTGTTTGCGTATATCATTCAATCCACGCTGCATCATTCATGGTGTTGCAGCAGTTCAGTTTCATCGTGGGGCGACTCGTCAGGCCAGTTCAGCCTGCAGTCGTTTTTGCCAGCCAGCGGTATGCCGGTTAGCCAGGCTCTTTTTCAAGCACGATCGTTTCTGGATCTCTCTCTCATTGCTTGCACCGAGACGGCGCCCGCAGCAGCAGACGCGCCACTTTCGCACCCAACCCGGCCATCATCAAGCATCGGCCTGCGGTTGCACACCAAGATCCTCTCCCACCCATACCTGTTGCACGCAGTCGGGCAAATGCCTGTCCGCAGTGTCCCCGGCCCCAATGCAAAAGGCCCGGCCTGCACGTGGTGCAGACCGGGCCTTTTCACGGCAGCATCAAGGTTTGCGGCGGCGCAGGCGGATGGCCAGTCCACCAATCATCAGGCTCAGTAGCGCGATCGCCCACTCGCTCAGTGACGGAATCGCCGCCGGCGTACCGCCACCTACCGCGGCAGGCAGCACCAGGGCCGAAGGGTCTTCCACACGGCCATTGGCCAGAAGATCGTCATCGCCCAGGCCGCCATCGCGCAGCACGAAGGAGACTACGCGCCCCTGCAGCGTTGCAGGTATGCGGTACCAGTGCTGCGTGGTGTTATCTGCCGTGCGGCCCCACTTCCAGTATTCAGCACCACTGGGCAAATCGTTCGGATAGGTCAGCCTGACCGTCACGAGCGCACCCGCATCACAGCCATCCGTATTGAGCTTCAACAGCCCGTGTGGCACCACCGCCCCAGGACGTGGTGTACCCGGTGCCGCCATGACCTGCGGCGGCTCGGCCAGGCGGCAGTTGGCACCACCGCCCACGACTTCGCCCGCAACCGCAATCTGGCTTGCTCCGGTGATGTTGAATCGATTGGCCGGGTCCACTGCGCCCGCTGCGGTCGCCAGCAGCGGATAGCTGGCCGTCACAGCCGCATGGACACCATCGCTCACGCTCAGTTGAAGGCTGGCCGGACCGGCCACCGAAGCCATGTACATGGCGGCGCGCAATTGCTGCGATACCTGTTCGGGGCTGCCGCGCAGTTGTATGCCGGGCTGTGCAGCATCTGCATCCTCCAGGCCCAGCACCTGTCCGCCGCTGGCGACGATGGACAGTGTGACGACGGGGCTGTCGGCATCGGCCACCACCACGTCCGCCAGATCGGCCGCCTGCCCCACCACCACGGCCTGCGCATTGGCAGGCACGCCACTGAACGAGGGCGCCTGGCCACCGAAATTCAGCCCCAGGAGGATGGGGTTGTGATCACTGGAACGATAGGCAGTGGGCGCATAGAAGCTGGCCTGCTGATCGAGCGACTTGAACTCGACGTTGTAGTCGAGCACCTCGGGCTCCTCGGCATTGATGGCCCACTTGACCGCACGCCCCACGCTGGGCTGCAGGCTGGTGCTCACCAGCACATGGTCCAGCGAACCCCACATTCCGTCGAATGCATAGGACAGCCCCTGGGAGACCTTGACATAGCCGCCGGTCTCCAACGTGGTGATGGGGTCTTCCTTCGCATAGGCGTTGAAATCACCCACCAGCACCACGTGGGGGCTGGTCGCGCCTGTGGGCCGGGTTGCCAGCCAGTTGCTCAGTTGCTGGGCCGTCTTCACGCGCGCCGCGTTGTTGGCGCCCTGGCCGTCGAGCACGTCCGCATTGCCCGCGCCACCGAGCACGCTGCCCTTGGATTTGAAATGGTTCACCACCAGCGTGAACTGCTCCGTGCTGCCGCCCACGGCAAAGGTCTGCGCAATCGGCACCCGGGCTCCGCCGATGCTTCCGTTGAAGGCATCGTAGGTAGAGACATTGGGTGCCGCTGCGCTGCCCACCGGCGTGACGCGGTCGCTGCGATAGACGATGGCCACGGTAATGGCATCCGTGCCCGCGCCTGGCACCGTGCCTGCAGCCTCAGTGAAGGGTGCCTTGACTACCGCATACACGGCGCCGGCAGGCTTGTCGGCACTCGCGTTCAGGGCGTCGGCCAGATCCTGGATGGCGCTGCCCGGACCAAAGCCATTGTTCTGCACCTCCATCAGGCCATACACATCGGCGCCCAGCCCCAGCAGATTGGCCACGATCTTGGCGCGCTGCCTGTCCAGCTCGGCAATGCTGTTGGCACCGCGAATGCCCTGCTGGTTGCCCAGCGGCGTGTTGAACATCACCTGAGAAGAGCCGCTTGTGGCACCGGTCAGGTTGAAGAAATTGAGAACGTTGGCAGACGCGATCTTGAGCGTGGCCGCTCCCACGGCCTGCTGCAATTCAGCAGCAGAAGGGCGCGCGGCTCCCGTGAACTGCGGCGTCTGCGTGGGCTGCACGCGGTAGCTGGTCAGATAGGGCTCGCTGGCGGCAGCATCAAAAAACTGGTCGAGCACGCCGATGACGCGATCCACGCCATCGCCAGCGCGCAGCGTGTTGGACGCCGACAGCGGCAGGCCGCCACGACCCGGCACGAACTCGGGATTCTGGGCCCCCGAGCGATCATCGAGAATGATCTGGCTGCGCTGCAGCGTCTGCACGTAGGCTGCATAGCCCGCCACGCTGGGAGCGTTGACTTCGGTGTACTGCGCCAACGGCGTATCGGCAGACAGCGTGACATTGCCGTAGCGGCCCAGCGTGCGGTTGTCGCTCACCACCAGCTTGCCGCCTGCGGTGGCGGACGCCACCTCCACACGCATGCCTTCCAGACGCTCCCATTGCCCCATGTCGCTGACAGGCAGTGCGATGCGCACCGGCTCCGGCAAGGCCGCCGCGCCGCGGACGACGAAGTCCGTGATGGCGCTGAGCTGGGTCTGATTGCGGAACTCGCTCACCGAGGCGGAAATCTGCACCAGCTTGCCCACCGTGCTCTCATCCACGCCAGGATTGGCGTTGCCGTAGTAGACAAAGATGCCCTCCGAGGTAGCAGCGTCCCCATCGGAGTCTGCCGCCTCTTCCTGCATGAAGAAACCGCTCAGTCCAGGCATATAGGCCGTCACCACGGCACTCACCGTCACCTTCTGCCCCACCAGCGGAGACTGATCGCCAGAGCCCTGGACCGCAGAAATCCTGGTGACCGGCGGCTCGTCTCCTGTCGTGAAGCCCAGCGTCGTGCCGGTCCACACATTGCCCGAGGTATCCAACACCGGCTCGCCCACGGAAACCAGGCTGTAGGGCGTATTGACCGCCAGCCGCACACCCGCGTTGAGCGTGATGGTCGAGCCACTGAATTTCACCTGCGCCGCATCGCCAGCCTGCAGCGTTGCCACCACCGTGGCGCCCTGGCGCAGTTCGAAGCTGCCGCTACCGGGCTTCACCGCCTCATCGAAACTCAGCTTGATTTCGGGATTCAGCGCCACCCCGGTTGCCGCCTCCGCGGGAATGCTTGCCTGCAGCGTGGGCGCCGTGGTGTCGGGCAGCGCCAGGGTGATGGAGACGTCATCAATGGCCAGGCCGTGGTCGTTGCCCACATCATTGAGTTCCACCCAACGCAGCCACAGCGTGGCACCTGGCGCCCAGCCCAGGCCGCGCAGATCCCCGCCCACATTGTTCACCCGCCCGGCCGCATTGCCGTCCACGGCGGCGGCAGTTCCGGTGGCAACAGGCGATTGCCAATTGAAGTTCGCGCCGGCAGGCAGCCATTCAGGCACGTCGGCAAAGGTGGCTCCCATGCCGTACTCCAGCACCATGGGCTGCGGTTCCGTATTGCCACCGTTGCGCCATTGCTCGCCGTTGAATCGCAAGGTGATGCCATCGACCGAGCCGCCCGTGTCATTGCGCACCGCCAGCGCAATCCAACCCGCTACAGCGCCCTGGGCCGGGCTGCCAAAGTAGGCCCCGCCTGATGCCACTCCCCCCAAGGCACGGTCCGTGCTCAGCCCCAGGCTGTAGAAGCTGCCGGTGTTGGAGGCACCATTGCCAGCCACATAAGAGGTGATGGATGCCAGGTTCTTGTTGAAGAGAAACCAGCCCGGCAAGGTGCTGTTATTGACCCAGGCCAGCCCCGCCCCGGACGCGGCCAGGGTGTCGAAATTCTGCGTGTAGGTGCCGTTGAAGGGAACCTGCGCCCATACCCCGGCAGATGCCGACAGAAGCAGGCCCGCACCATACAGGCGCCAACGATGGCGCTGCAATGGCGCACTCATCGGATTGGCCGGGTTGAAAACAAATGGAATCAGCGTGGCAGCAATGGACATGGATGCGCAATAAAAAAACAATGCGCTCCCCCCCATGGTTGCGCAACTCCCGGTTTATCGCGCATGGAGATGACCAGCCTGTGACTCGGCAGATGCTCCCCCGTCCTACGTGCAGACTCGCCTCTCACCCATCGGCCGGCCTGCGCACGGCAGGCATCATCGCCATCAGTTTCTGCACCGTTTCATTGCCGGGTCTGGGGCATTTCCTCCTCCCTCCCTCTCATTCCCCCAGGAAGCTTTCAAAAAGCACCGGCTCTTTCTTCCCAGGCCAGCGCAAGCCGCTGGCCTTTTTCTTGGGCGCACCTCATCGCCCCAACCATCCCCATCACCTGTTCTGAACGCGCCACGTCGCTGGTGACCGTTCCCGCATCCGCACCCTCTTTTTCTTACTCATAACTTACAAAATATTCATGCCCGTGATATACACGCGCATCTCCCACTGAAAATCATCATTGCCATGACATCCGACTACAAGGCCCTGCTGCAACAAAAAGCCGAGCTTGAGAAAAAAATCGACGCACTCATCCAGCACGCGAAAACCGATGCGATCGCTGAAGCAAAGGCGATGGTGCAGCAATATGGCCTGACGAAGGAAGACGTCTTCCCCTCCGCCAAGAGCAAATCCGGCAAGCCCGGCACGCGCAGCATGGGAGAGCCCAAATTCCGCAACCCTGAAACCGGCGCCACCTGGACAGGCCGCGGCAAGCCGCCCAAATGGATAGAAGGCAAGGACCGCGCAAGCCTCGCCATCTGAGGGTCGACACCGGGCGCCGGCCATGCCTCCAGTCGGCACCCCCTATTCCGCCGCGATGCCATACCATGCGATTTCCACCACAAGGAGGAAACGCACATGAGCAAACAGAGCACAGACACCCTGTTGGCAGCAGAACTGGCTGACCACTTCATAGAAGTCATCCTGTCCAACAAACCGGAGCTGCTGGTCTCGGGCATCGGCGGGGTGGCAGACCTGCACCACATACAGCATGGCGCCAAGGCCCTGGCGCATTTCCGCCTCACGCTGATCCAGGAACTGTCGCAACAGCCCATGCCCGACATGGGCAGCAACTGAATCAACCCTGGGCCAGCCTCCTTGCCGAGCCCGCTCCCGCAGCCCGTGCGAAATCCGTGCGATTCCGACGACACCGCAGAACACTTGCAGGCAAAAAAACCGCCACACGCTGAGGTCATCAGTGTGTGGCGGTGTCTTGGATGGTGGAGCTGGCGGGAATTGAACCCGCGTCCGCAAGCCTTCGCCGGGCAGATCTACATGTTTAGCGTTCTGTTTTGAGTCTCGCTTCCCAAGTCGCGCAGGCGCACGCTACCCGGGATGCCAGCTTCCTTGGATCTTGCCACGTACTAAGAAGCCCAGCACGCAGCCAGCTGATGTAAATTCCCTTGCAGCCGGGAGGTATTGCTACCCCCTTGCCCAGCCCATCAGCGTGCTGTTGCAAGGCTCACCGGATTTAAGCGGCGAGTGCGAAACGTTCGTCGTTTGCAGTTAGTTTTTTGAATGGAGATTTACGAGCGTCACTCAAGCTCGACATGCACCACACCGGTCCCGAACCCACGTCGAAACCAGGACAGCCCCAAGGCTCCTATCTTAGCCTCTTTCCAGCAGTTTCAAGAGCTCCAGTGGAGAATAGATTTGCGCATCCGCCTGCCACTGCAGCGTATCGCCCGCTGCGCCAAGGTAGCCGTAGCAGGCCGCCACGGTCTTCATGCCTGCGGCCTTGCCTGCAACGATGTCGCGCTCATCATCACCCACATAGACAAAACTCTGCGGCGGCAGGCCGATACGCGCGGCAGCTTCCAGCAACGGCGCTGGATGGGGCTTTGCGTGGGGCGTGGTATCACCGCTGACGATGGCACCAGCGCTCGCGAAAAGCGGCATCTGCTGCGTCAGCGGATCGGTGAAACGCATGGATTTATTGGTGACCACACCCCAGGGCATGGATGCCGCCTGGAGCTGTGCAATGAGCTCCGGGACACCATCGAACGCATAGGTGCGCTCGGTCATGCACTGCTCGTAGTTGCGGAAAAACTCCTCGCGCATCTCCGGAAACTCCGGCGAGTCAGGCGTGAGCCCGAAGCCCACTCCCAGCATCCCCCGTGCCCCGGCGCCCGCCATGGGCCGATACCGCTCATAGGGAAGCGACTGCAGGCCACGGTCAATGCGCATCCTGTCTGCGGCCGCACCCAGGTCGGGTGCACTGTCGATCAAGGTGCCGTCCAGGTCAAACAGAACAGCTCGGACTTCTTGCCACATGCGGCTCACCCTTCTGCCCGGCGCGTTGCCAGCATGTAGTTCACCGATGTGTCCGCGCTGAGCCAGTAGCGCCCGGTGATGGGGTTGTGCTGCAGGCCCTTGCTGGCCTGCAGGTCAAGGCCAGCCTGACGGGCAAACATCGCGAGTTCGCTGGGCTGGATCAGCTTGGCGTACTCATGCGTCCCCTTGGGAATCATCTTGAGCAGGTACTCAGCCGCCACAATGGCCAGACCAAAGGCCTTGGCACTGCGGTTGATCGTGGAGAAGAACACCCACCCCCCAGGCTTGACCAGCTCGGCGCAGGCCGCGACCACGGAAGCGGGATCGGGCACATGCTCGAGCATCTCCATGCAGGTCACCACGTCAAAGGAGCCCGGCTGCTCCTCGGCCAGACGTTCCACGCTGACTTCGTGGTAGTGGATGTTCGGAGTGCCCGTTTCCAGCGCATGCAACTGGGCCACGCGCAATGCCTTGGTGGCCAGGTCGATGCCCACCACCTCTCTCGCCCCCTTGCGGGCCATGGAATCGGCGAGGATGCCGCCACCGCAGCCGACATCAAGGACCCTGCGGCCCTTCAAGGGAGCTTGCGCATCAATCCAGTCCAGGCGCAACGGATTGATCTGATGCAAAGGTTTGAACTCACTTTCCGGGTCCCACCAGCGATGGGCCAGGCTGGAGAATTTCTCCAGCTCCGCCGGGTCGGCATTGACGTTGATTGCGTTGCTCATGGCTCGATTGTCGGTGATTGCGACGACCGTTCGGCCATAAAAAAAGCCCCGTTGCCGGGGCTTTTGCGGGAAGCAATCGAAAGATTACTGAGCGGCGCGGGTGCCGACCACTTCGATTTCCACGCGACGGTTCTTTGCGCGGCCTTCCTTGGTCTTGTTGTCGGCGATGGGCTGCTTTTCGCCCTTGCCTTCAGTGTAGACGCGGTTCTTTTCGATGCCCTTGGACACCAGGTAAGCCTTCACAGCTTCAGCGCGGCGAACCGACAGCTTCTGGTTGTAGGCGTCAGAGCCAACGGAGTCGGTGTGACCGACGGCGATGACCACTTCCAGGTTGATGCCCTTGACCTTGGAGGCCAGGTCATCCAGCTTGGCCTTGCCTTCGGGCTTCAGAACCGACTTGTCGAAGTCGAAGAAAGCGTCAGCAGAGAAGGTCACCTTGGAAGCCACGGCCGGAGCGGGAGCCGGTGCCGGAGCGGGAGCTGCCGGAGTGGGCGTTGCGGCAGGAGCCACAGCGGCTGCCACAGGCTTCAGGGCACCGTCGCAGTCAGCTGCTGCAGTGGCGGGCGTCCAGTTGGCATCGCGCCAGCACAGTTCGTTCGTGCCGTTCTTCCACACCAGTTCGCTGGTGCCGTTTTGCCAGTTGTCGATGGTCTTGCCACCGTCAGCAGCCTTCACTTGTGCGCCAGCAGCCGTTGCGAGGGCGGCAGAGGCAAACAACATCGCCACTTTGTTCAGTTTCTTCATGGTTCTCCTCTTGGGGAAAAAGCCGCAGCAGGGCTGCGAATCTGTGGACGTTATCAGTGACCATCACCAAAAACGTTGAATTGATTGTGCCATACGTCACAAGCAGACGGACCGCCAAGCGGGCGCCAACAAGTAGGACAGCGGCGGAATTCCAGGGTTATGTTGCTCGGCTGCTACACGTCATTCGACCTAAAATGGGCCTTTTCCCGCCGTCAGAGTATCGCCACACATGACCCAGTTTGCTAAAGAAACCCTGCCCATCAGCCTCGAAGAGGAGATGCGTCGCAGCTATCTCGATTACGCAATGAGCGTGATCGTGGGCCGGGCGCTGCCCGATGCGCGAGATGGTCTCAAGCCTGTGCATCGGCGCGTGCTGTTCGCCATGCACGAGCTCAACAACGACTGGAACCGGCCGTACAAGAAGTCGGCGCGTATCGTCGGCGACGTGATCGGCAAGTACCACCCGCACGGAGACAGCGCGGTGTACGACACCATCGTGCGCATGGCACAGGACTTCTCGCTGCGCCACATGCTGGTCGACGGGCAGGGCAACTTCGGTTCGGTGGACGGGGACAGCGCGGCGGCGATGCGTTACACCGAAATCCGCCTGTCCAAGATCTCCCACGAGATGCTGGGCGACATCGACAAGGAGACGGTGGACTACGGCCCGAACTACGACGGCAGCGAGCGCGAGCCGCTGGTGCTGCCCGCGCGGCTGCCCAACCTGCTGGTCAATGGTTCCTCGGGCATTGCCGTGGGCATGGCCACCAACATTCCTCCGCACAACCTCAACGAGGTGGTGGATGCCTGCCTGCACCTGCTGCAGACGCCTCAGGCCACCATCGACGAGCTGATGGAGATCATTCCCGCGCCTGACTTCCCCACGGCCGGCATCATCTATGGCATCAACGGTGTCAAGGAAGGCTATCGCACGGGTCGCGGACGCGTGGTGATGCGCGCCAAGTGCCACTTCGAGGACATCGATCGCGGCCAGCGCCAGGCCATCATCGTTGACGAGCTGCCCTACCAGGTCAACAAGAAGACGCTGCAGGAGCGCATGGCCGAGCTGGTGCACGAAAAGAAGATCGAAGGCATCAGCCACATCCAGGACGAGTCCGACAAGTCGGGCATGCGCCTGGTGATCGAGCTCAAGCGCGGCGAAGTGCCCGAGGTCGTGCTCAACAACCTGTACAAGCTGACCCAGCTGCAAGACACCTTCGGCATGAACATGGTGGCGCTGGTCGATGGCCAGCCCAAGCTGTGCAACCTGAAGGATCTGGTCGAGGTCTTCCTGCAGCACCGCCGCGAAGTGGTCACGCGCCGCACGGTGTACGAGCTGCGCAAGGCGCGCGAGCGCGGCCATGTGCTGGAAGGCCTGGCGGTCGCGCTGGCCAATATCGACGACTTCATCGCCATCATCCGCAACGCGCCGACGCCGCCTGTGGCCAAGGCCGAGCTGATGACGCGCAACTGGGACAGCAAGCTGGTGCGCGAGATGCTCACGCGCACCCGCACCGATGGCGGCGTGGTCAACGCCGACGACTACCGCCCCGACGGGCTGGAGCGCGAATTCGGCATGCAGGCCGATGGCCTGTACCGCCTGTCCGAAACCCAGGCCCAGGAAATCCTGCAGATGCGCCTGCAGCGCCTGACCGGCCTGGAGCAGGACAAGATCGTCGCCGAGTACAAGGACGTGATGTCCGTCATCGAGGACCTGCTGGACATCCTGTCCAAGCCCGAGCGCGTGTCGGCCATCATTGGCGACGAGCTCAAGCAGATCAAGGCCGAGTTCGGACAGAGCAAGGTCGGCGCCCGCCGCAGCACAGTCGAGTACAGCGCGCAGGACCTGTCCACCGAGGACCTGATCACGCCCACCGACATGGTGGTCACGCTCAGCCACACGGGCTACATCAAGAGCCAGCCGCTGTCCGAGTACCGCTCGCAAAAGCGCGGCGGACGCGGCAAGCAGGCCACGGCCACCAAGGAAGACGACTGGATCGACCAGCTGTTCATCGCCAACACGCACGACTATCTGCTGTGCTTCTCCAACCGCGGCCGCCTGTACTGGCTCAAGGTCTGGGAAGTGCCCGCAGGTTCGCGCGGCTCGCGCGGACGCCCCATCGTCAACATGTTCCCGCTGCAGGATGGCGAGAAGATCAACGTGGTGCTGCCGCTGACGGGCGAGTACCGCAGCTTCCCGGCCGACCACTATGTGTTCATGTCCACCAGCATGGGCACCGTGAAGAAGACGGCGCTGGACGAGTTCTCCAACCCGCGCAAGGCCGGCATCATCGCCGTGGGCCTGGACGAGGGCGACTTCCTGATCGGCGCTGCTCTGACCGACGGCAAGCATGACGTGATGCTGTTCAGCGACGGCGGCAAGGCCGTGCGCTTCGACGAGAACGACGTGCGCCCCATGGGCCGCAACGCGCGCGGCGTCAAGGGCATGAACCTGGAAGAAGGCCAGAGCGTGATCGCCATGCTGGTGGCCGAGGACGAGTCGCAAAGCGTGCTCACGGCCACCGAGAACGGCTACGGCAAGCGCACCTCCATCGTGGAGTACACGCGCCATGGCCGCGGCACCAAGGGCATGATTGCCATCCAGCAGTCCGAGCGCAACGGCAAGGTCGTCGCCGCCACCCTGGTGCATGCCGATGACGAAATCATGCTGATCACCGACACTGGCGTGCTGGTGCGCACCCGGGTCTCGGAAATCCGCGAACTGGGCCGCGCCACCCAGGGCGTGACGCTGATCTCCCTGGACGAAGGCGCCAAGCTCGGCGGCCTGCAGCGCATCGTTGAAAACGATGCCAACGAAGTCGAGGACGAGGCCACGGGCGAGGAGGCCACGGGCGGCGACGAAGCCGCTGCCGAAGGCACGGGCGAGCCCGCCTGATGACCCAGCCGCCGCTAGGGCTGCCTCCCGCCCCGGGAGCACAGCCCCAGCGGCGGCCCAGATTTTTGACAGTTGCAGGCACCGCCCGAACTGGCGCCTGCGCGTGACTTGACAGTGAACTCCATGAACCGCCCTTACAACTTCTCCGCCGGCCCCGCCGCCATTCCCGCCGAAGTGCTGCAGCAGGCAGCCGCCGAAATGCTCGACTGGCACGGGTCCGGCATGAGCGTGATGGAGATGAGCCACCGCGGCAAGGAGTTCATCTCCATCTATGAACAGGCCGAGGCCGACCTGCGCGAGCTGCTGGCCGTACCGCCCGAGTTCAAGATCCTGTTCATGCAGGGCGGCGGCCTGGCCGAGAACGCCATCGTTCCCCTGAACCTGTCGCGCGCCGGCACGGTGGACTTCGTGCTCAGCGGCAGCTGGAGCCAGAAGTCGGCCAAGGAAGCACGCAAGTACGTGGCCGACGCGCACATCGCGGCCAGCGGCGAGGACGGCAAGTTCACCGCCCTGCCCGCCCCCGAGAGCTGGCAACTGAGCCGCGGCGCCAGCTACGTGCACATCTGCAGCAACGAAACCATCCATGGCGTGGAGTTCCAGGAGCTGCCCGACCTGAAGGCGCTGGGCTGCGATGCTCCGCTGGTGGTTGATTTCTCCTCGCACGTGGCCTCGCGCCCCGTCGATTGGAGCCGCGTGGGCCTGGCATTCGGCGGCGCACAGAAGAACCTGGGCCCGGCCGGCCTGACCCTGGTCATCGTGCGCGAGGATCTGCTGGGCCACGCCCTGCCGGCCTGCCCTTCGGCCTTCGACTACAAGACCGTGGCCGACAACCAGTCGATGTACAACACGCCTCCGACCTGGGGCATCTACATCGCGGGCCTCACGTTCCAATGGATCAAGCGCCAGACCGAAGGCGGCCTGACCGGCGTGGCAGCCCTGGAGGCGCGCAACATCGCCAAGGCCGACCTGTTCTACCAGTACGTGGATCAGTCCTCGTTCTACGTGAACAAGGTCGCTGCCAATTGCCGCTCGCGCATGAACATCCCCTTCTTCCTGCGCGACGAATCGCGCAATGACGCCTTCCTGGCCGGAGCCCGGGAACGCGGCCTGCTGCAGCTCAAGGGCCACAAGTCCGTCGGCGGCATGCGTGCCAGCATCTACAACGCCATGCCCATCGCTGGCGTGCAGGCGCTGGTGGAGTACATGCGCGAATTCGAACAGCGCAACGCCTGACCGACCCACACTCCCGCCCATGAGCACCACACCCCAAGCCTCTCCCGATCTGGCGCATCTGCGCGTGCAGATCGACGATATCGACCAGCAACTGCTGGACCTGCTGAACCGACGCGCCCGCGTGGCAGAGCAGGTCGGCGAGGTCAAGAAGCGTGAAGGCACGCCCTTCTTCCGCCCGGACCGCGTGGCCCAGGTCATCCAGAAGATCGAGTCCGCCAACCCCGGTCCGCTCAAGAACGGCCATGTCTCGGCCATCTGGCGCGAGATCATGTCGGCCTGCCTGGCGCTGGAGTCGCCCCAGCGCGTGGCCGTGCTGGGCCCGGCGGGCACTTTCTGCGAGGAAGCCGCCATCCAGTACTTCGGCGGCGCGGCCGATCTGATGTACTGCAACAGCTTCGACGAGGTGTTCCACGCCACGGCCGCAGGCAGCGCGCAGTACGGCGTGGTGGGCGTGGAGAACTCCAACGAAGGCGTGGTCACGCGCTCGCTGGACATGTTCCTGCACACGCCCTGCCACGTGGTGGGCGAGGTCAGCCTGCTGGTGCGCCACAACCTGCTTCGCAGCAGCAACACGACCGAGGGCATCGAGGTCGTGGCAGCCCATCCCCAGGCCCTGGCACAGTGCCAGGGCTGGCTGGCCAAGCACCTGCCGCATGCCGAGCGCCGCCCGGTGTCCAGCAATGCCGAAGGCGCTCGCCTGGCAGCGCTGCACCCCAACATCGCCGGCCTGGCCAGCGAACGCGCGGCCCAGCAATTCGGCCTGCATGTGGTGGCGCATGCCATCCAGGACGATGCCTACAACCGCACGCGCTTCGCCGTCATCTGCCTGCCGCACACGCTGGCCACGCCCTCGCCCAGCGGCCAGGATTGCACCAGCATCATCATCTCCGTGCCCAACCGCCCCGGCGCCGTGCATGACCTGCTGGTGCCGCTGAAGAAGCACGGCGTGTCGATGACGCGCTTCGAGTCACGCCCCGCGCGCACCGGCCAGTGGGAGTACTACTTCTACATCGACCTCGAAGGCCACCCGGCACAGCCCAACGTGGCCAGCGCGCTGGAAGAGTTGCGCGGCCTGTGCGCCTTCTACAAGGTGCTGGGCACCTACCCGGTATCCAAGTGATGCAGCCCTTTGAACAACTGGGCCTGATCGGCTGCGGCCTCATGGGCGGCTCGTTCGCCCTGGCGCTCAAGCAGGCAGGGCTGGTCAAGCGCGTCGTGGGCTACAGCAAGTCGCCTTCGACGACCGAACGCGCTCGCCAGATGGGCGTCATCGATGTGGAGGCCCCCTCCGCCCTGCTGGCCGCCGCCGGTGCCGACCTGGTGCTGCTGGCCGTGCCCGTGGCGGCGACCGAGGCCACGCTCAAGTCCATCAAGCACCTGGTCACGCCCGAGATGATGATCATGGACGTGGGCTCCACCAAGGTCGATGTGGTGCATGCCGCCCGCTCGGCCCTGCGCGACCAGCTCGGCTCCTTCGTGCCGGCCCACCCCATTGCAGGCAAGGAAGTCTCGGGCGTCGAGCACTCCGACCCCCAGCTGTACAAGGGCGCACAGGTCATCCTGACGCCCACCGAACGCACGCTGACCGACCACCTGCAAAAGGCCCGCTCCCTGTGGGAACTGCTGGGCTGCCGCGTGCGCGCCATGTCGCCCGAAGCCCACGACAGCGCCTTTGCCACGGTCAGCCACCTGCCGCATCTGCTGGCCTTCGCCATGATGCAAAGCGTGATCACCCAGCCCGACTCCGACGACGTGCTGTCCCTGGCCGGCCCCGGCTTCCGCGACTTCACGCGCATTGCCGCAGGCGATCCCAAGATGTGGCGTGATGTGCTGCTGGCCAACAGCGAGCAGGTTCTGGCACAGTCGCGCCAGTTCCAGCAGGCGCTGCAGCAACTCGAATCCCTGATCCAGGCCGGTGACGGACAAGGTCTTGAAGACCGCCTGACCCTGGCCAGCGCCGCGCGCGCCCATTGGCGCATGGGCGCTCCGCGCCGCTGACGCGCAACGCAGGGCAAGCGCCAGACGCAAGCCCGGCGCACCCAAAGCGCTCCTGTGCATTGCGGCCGGCGCGGCCGCAATGCCTCCCGACAGCCTGTTTGCATCCGAATCGCCATGTTCAGTACCGCCTTTCTCGACATCCCCCCTCTTTCCCGCGCGCAGGGCACGGTGAGCCTGCCGGGCTCCAAGAGCATCTCGAACCGCGTGCTGCTGCTCGCGGCACTGAGCCAGGGCACGACCGTGGTCCACGACCTGCTCGACTCGGACGACACGCGCGTCATGCTCCGGGCCCTGCAGCAACTGGGCTGCACGGTGGAGCCCGCGACCATCACCCTTGGCCAGCCCGTGCGCATCACCGGCCTGGGCGGCGTCCTGCCCTCCGGCGCCAGCGCCGAACTGTTCATGGGCAACGCCGGCACGGCCATGCGGCCGCTGACGGCAGCCCTGTCCGTGCTGGGCGGCGACTTCAAGCTCAGCGGCGTGCCGCGCATGCATGAGCGCCCCATCGGCGATCTGGTCGATGCGCTGCGCCAGCTCGGCTGCCGCATCGACTATCTGGGCAACGAGGGCTTTCCTCCGCTGCATATCCGCCAGCCCGATTTCTCGCAGTTGCCGCACAGCCCCATCCAGGTGCGTGGCGATGTCTCCAGCCAGTTCCTGACCTCGCTGCTGATGGCGCTGCCGCTGCTGGCCAACACGCGCGACATCACCATCGAAGTCGTGGGCGAGCTGATCTCCAAGCCCTACATCCACATCACGCTGGAATTGCTGGCCCGCTTCGGCATTGCCGTGCACAACGAGAACTGGCAGCGCTTCACCATCCCGGCCGGCAGCCGCTACAGCTCGCCGGGCGAGATCCATGTCGAGGCAGACGCCTCGTCGGCCAGCTACTTCATCGCACTGGGCGCCATCGCCTCGGACAGCGCCGAAGGCATCCGCATCCTCGGCGTGGGACGGGACTCCATCCAGGGCGATATCCGCTTTGTCGAGGCCGCGCGCGCCATGGGCGCCGAGGTGGAAGGCGGCCCCAACTGGCTGTGCATCCGCCGTGGCGCATGGCCGCTCAAGGCCATCGACCTGGACTGCAACCACATCCCCGATGCCGCCATGACGCTGGCCGTCATGGCCCTGTATGCCGATGGCACGACCACGCTGCGCAATATCGCAAGCTGGCGCGTCAAGGAAACCGACCGCATCGCGGCCATGACCAAGGAGCTGCGCAAGCTGGGCGCCGACGTCGAGGAGGGTGCGGACTACATCCGCATCACGCCGCCCGCGTCCACCGCCGCATGGCGTGCGGCCAGCATCCACACCTATGACGACCACCGCGTGGCCATGTGCTTCTCGCTGGCGGCCTTCAACCCGGCCGCCCTGCCCGTGCGCATCGAAGACCCCAAGTGCGTCGCCAAGACCTTCCCCGACTACTTCGAGGCCCTGTTCTCGGTCTGCGAAACGGCCCGCGCGCGCATTCCCGTGATCTGCATCGATGGCCCCACGGCCTCGGGCAAGGGCACGATTGCCGCCGAGGTCGCCCAGGCTCTTGGCTACCACCTGCTGGACTCGGGCGCGCTGTACCGGCTCACGGGGCTGGCGGCATCGCGCGCCGGCCTGGTGCTGGACGAACCGCACGCCCAGCAGATCGCCGTGCTGGCGCGCGAGTTGCCCGTGCGCTTTGACGCCGAGCAGCGCATCTGGCTGGGTGACGAGGATGTCACCCTCATCCTGCGCAGCGAGGAGTCGGGCATGAACGCCTCGCGCGTCTCGGCCCTGCCTGCCGTGCGCGACGCGCTGGTGGACCTGCAGCTGTCCTTCCAGCAGCTTCCGGGGCTGGTTGCCGACGGCCGCGACATGGGCACGGTGATCTTTCCCCATGCTCCCCTCAAGGTCTATTTGTCGGCCTCCGCCGCCTGTCGCGCCGAGCGCCGGCATAAGCAGTTGATTTCCAAAGGAATTGCCGCTAACATAAGCGCCCTTCGGGCTGACCTTGAAGCACGCGATGCGCGGGACATGAACCGCAGCGTTGCGCCGCTCAAGCCCGCCCAGGATTCCATGCTGCTTGACAGCTCCGAGCTCTCCATCGAAGAGGTGGCAGAACAGGTGCTTTCGTGGTGGCAGGAACGCCAGCCGTTCGGCCGCGACTGATTGCCAGTTGCGCCGCACGTCGGCAAACCCGCCCTCCGGGCCCAGACATGGCGGCACCGCCCCATGTACGGCCCGAGGTCCATAGACTCCAACACAGTGGTTGAACCCACAACACCTCCGCAAACAGTCCTAGAAACGCCTGGCAATAGTGCCGGCGGAAACCTGTTTGCGGGCAAGGAAATACATGTCTGAATCTTTTGCCTCCCTGTTTGAAGAATCGCTGCAACGCACGGAAATGCGTCCTGGCGAGGTCATCACCGCTGAAGTCGTGCGCGTCGAGCACAACTTCGTCGTCGTGAACGCTGGCCTGAAGTCGGAAGCCTACGTGCCAATCGACGAATTCAAGAACGACCAGGGAGAAATCGAAGTCCAGGTGGGCGACTTTGTGTCGGTCGCCATCGGCTCGATCGAAAACGGCTACGGCGACACCATCCTGTCGCGCGACACCGCCAAGCGCCTGGCCTCGTGGCTGGCTCTGGAAAAGGCCCTGGAATCGGGCGAATTCGTGACCGGCACGACCTCCGGCAAGGTCAAGGGCGGCCTGACGGTGCTGGTCAACGGCATCCGCGCCTTCCTGCCCGGTTCGCTGATCGACACCCGTCCGATCAAGGACCTGACTCCGTACGAAAACAAGACGATGGAGTTCAAGGTCATCAAGCTGGACCGCAAGCGCAACAACGTGGTGCTGAGCCGCCGCGCCGTGGTCGAAGCCTCGATGGGCGAAGAGCGCGCCAAGCTGATGGAAACGCTGAAGGAAGGCGCCATCGTTCAAGGCGTGGTCAAGAACATCACCGAATACGGTGCGTTCGTGGACCTGGGCGGCATCGACGGACTGCTGCACATCACCGACATGGCATGGCGCCGCGTGCGTCATCCCTCGGAAGTCGTGCAGGCTGGCCAGGAAATCACCGCCAAGATCCTCAAGTTCGACACCGAGAAGAACCGTGTCTCGCTGGGTCTGAAGCAAATGGGCGACGACCCGTGGATGGGCGTTTCGCGCCGCTACCCCTCGAGCACCCGCCTGTTCGGCAAGGTCACGAACATTGCCGACTACGGCGCGTTCGTCGAGCTGGAACCCGGCATCGAAGGCCTGGTGCACGTCTCCGAAATGGACTGGACCAACAAGAACATTGCTCCGACCAAGCTCGTTACCCTGGGTGACGAAGTCGAAGTCATGGTGCTGGAGATCGACGAAGACAAGCGTCGCATCTCGCTGGGCATGAAGCAGTGCAAGGCCAACCCCTGGCAAGAGTTCGCCCAGAACACCAAGCGCGGCGACCGCGTCAAGGGCCCGATCAAGTCGATCACCGACTTCGGCGTCTTCGTGGGTCTGGCTGCCGGTATCGACGGCCTGGTGCACCTGTCCGACCTGTCCTGGAACGAGCCCGGCGAAGCTGCCGTGCGCAACTACAAGAAGGGCCAGGAAGTCGAAGCCATCGTGCTGGCCGTGGACGTCGAGCGCGAGCGCATCTCCCTGGGCATCAAGCAGCTGGACAGCGATCCCTTCACGACCTTCGTGACCGTGAACGACAAGGGCCAGATCGTGTCGGGCAAGGTCAAGACGGTGGACGCACGTGGTGCTGAAATCGACCTGGGCGAAGACATCATCGGTTACCTGCGTGCTTCGGAAATCGCCGTGGACCGCGTGGAAGATGCCCGCTCGGTGCTGAAGGAAGGCGACGAGATCACCGCCGTGGTGGTCAATGTGGATCGCAAGACCCGCAACATCCAGCTGTCGATCAAGGCCAAGGACCAGGTCGACCAGCAAGAAGCCATGGCTTCCCTGTCCGCTCAGTCGGCCAAGGAAAACGCCGGCACGACCAGCCTGGGCGCTCTGCTGCGCGCCAAGCTGGACAACTCCGACAAGTAATCAGCAGCCAGTCTGCTGACCGCTGAAGGTCGGATGCGACGGGCGCCTCCGGGCGCCCGTCGCCATTTCAACCCCTGATTCCTATCCCTGTCTCTTATACACATCT
>NZ_JAELTK010000233.1:0-390 GCF_016428765.1 Delftia sp. ASV31 | reverse complement strand
CCCCCCCCCCCCCCCCCCCCCCCCCCCCCCCCCCCCCCCCCCCCCCCCCCCCCCCCCCCCCTTTATTAATCACCCCCCGACCACCGATATCTACACTGTTCGCATTTCGTCGGCAGCGTCACCCCCCCCCCCCCCCCCCCCCCAGGCTGGCGCCGAACACCAGGGTCAGCAAATGCACCTGGCCGAAAAGGGCCGCCGTCACGCTCAGCGCCACCGCCGTGCCGATCAGCAGGGACAGGCCCACCAGGGCCATCGGGCGCACGGCACGAAATGCCAGCCCTGTCTCTTATACACATCTCCGAGCCCACGAGACGCTGACGTTGATCGCGTATGCCGTCTTCTGCTTGACAAGGGGGGGGGGGGGGGGGGGGGGGGGGGGGGGGGGGGGGG
>NZ_JAELTK010000232.1:0-392 GCF_016428765.1 Delftia sp. ASV31 | reverse complement strand
CCCCCCCTCCCCGCCACCCGCGACCCCCCCCCCGCCCCCGCCCTCCGCCCCCCCCCCCCCGGCCGGCATGTGGCCGCCTTTGTCGGCTTACCAGACCTCAGTCAGGGTCTCGTGTGCTCGGAGATGTGTATATGAGCCAGCCTGATGGACCTCGTGGTCTACGCCAGCCTGGGCGAGCGCGTCGTCGTCGCCCGACCTGGCCACCGGCGAATGCCTGGAAGCGCCCGAACACTCCGTACGCGTGCATGCGGCTGTCTCTTATACACAGCTGACGCTGCCGACGAAATGCGAGCGGAGGACGTCGCGGTGGTCGGCGTCGGGCTGGAGCGCGGGGAGGGCGGGGGGGGGGGCGGGGGGGGGCGCGGCGGGGGGGCGGGGGGGGTGGGGGGGTG
>NZ_JAELTK010000231.1:0-394 GCF_016428765.1 Delftia sp. ASV31 | reverse complement strand
ATCCAGCACCTGACGAGGATGCTCATGACCCGGAATGCTGCTGTCGAGCAGGCACAGCAGGCTGGAACCCCGGGGCGTCAGGATGAAATTCTCACCGTTGCCCCCCTCTTCCTCGGGCCGAGTTTCGAGAAATCCCCGATCCAGAAGCAGCTTTTCGTACTCGGTAGCAGTGACTTTCAGATCATCCAGGTTACCGGTGGACTCACCTTGCGCCGCCTTAGCCGCCGCATGCTGCTCGGCGTAAGGACGGGGGGAGAAACTGTGGCCGGCGCCGTTCTGCACTACGTGCAGCAGCCGTTCGATCAGATCCCACTTGTAAGTTGTCATGCTGATTCAACCTCCAGACACAAGAATGACATGCCGTTCATAGGTTGTGACCGACAGGCCTTTCAGC
>NZ_JAELTK010000230.1:0-395 GCF_016428765.1 Delftia sp. ASV31 | reverse complement strand
CCCCCCCCCCCCCCCCCCCCCCCCCCCCCCCCCCCCCCCCCCCCCCCCCCCCCCCCCCCCCCCCCCCCCCCCCCCGCCCCGCCCCCCACCGAGACCTACACTGTTCGCATTTCGTCGGCAGCGTCAGATGTGTATAAGAGACCCCCTCCCCCTCTCCCAGGTGCAGCGTGCGCTCGGGCACGCCATGAAAGCTCATGACCAGTTTCTCGCCACGGCCGTTGCTGCGCCAGTGGGCCTCGATGCGCTGGGCCCTGTCTCTTATACACATCTCCGAGCCCACGAGACGCTGACGTTGAGCGCGTATGCCGTCTTGTGCTGGGAGGGGGGGGGGGGGGGGGGGGGGGGGGGGGGGGGGGGGGGGGGGGGGGGGGGGGGGGGGGGGGGGGGGGGGGGGG
>NZ_JAELTK010000229.1:0-395 GCF_016428765.1 Delftia sp. ASV31 | reverse complement strand
CCCCCCCCCCCCCCCCCCCCCCCCCCCCCCCCCCCCCCCCCCCCCCCCCCCCCCCCCCCCCCCCCCCCCCCCCCGTTCAAGCCGAAGACGGCAAACGAGATCAACGTCAGCGTCTCGTGGGCTCGGAGATGTGTATAAGAGACAGGGGCAGGGATGGGGTCACGGGTGTTCATGGTGTTGGTCATCATATGTTTTTCAATTTTTCGAGTCAATTTGTTCCGAAAAAAGAAATTTATTTGACATCCAGGCGACTGTCTCTTATACACATCTGACGCTGCCGACGAAATGCGAACAGTGTAGATCTCGGTGGGGGGCGGGGCGTTGAGGGGGGGGGGGGGGGGGGGGGGGGGGGGGGGGGGGGGGGGGGGGGGGGGGGGGGGGGGGGGGGGGGGGGG
>NZ_JAELTK010000228.1:0-395 GCF_016428765.1 Delftia sp. ASV31 | reverse complement strand
CCCCCCCCCCCCCCCCCCCCCCCCCCCCCCCCCCCCCCCCCCCCCCCCCCCCCCCCCCCCCCCCCCCCCCTCACACCACCCCCCCCCCCCCGACACCTACACTGTTCGCATTTCGTCGGCAGCGTCAGATGTGTATAACCCCCCCCCCCCCCTGGTACTGGAACATCGGCCTGCACAAGGTGTCGCTGGGCTCGCTGATCATCGCGCTGGGCCTGGTGGGCATGTCGCGCGTGCAGCAGCAGTTCTTCCCCTGTCTCTTATACACATCTCCGAGCCCACGAGACGCTGACGTTGATCTAGTATGCCGTCTACTGCTGGAAAAAAGCGGGGGGGGGGGGGGGGGGGGGGGGGGGGGGGGGGGGGGGGGGGGGGGGGGGGGGGGGGGGGGGGGGGGG
>NZ_JAELTK010000227.1:0-397 GCF_016428765.1 Delftia sp. ASV31 | reverse complement strand
CCCCCCCCCCCCCCCCCCCCCCCCCCCCCCCCCCCCCCCCCCCCCCCCCCCCCCCCCCCCCCCCCCCCCCCCCCCTCTGACCAGCAGCAGCCGGCATACGAGATCAACGTCAGCGTCTCGTGGGCTCGGAGATGTGTATAAGAGACAGGGGTGCAGGCACGGCCTGCGCGCCGGACTTCCTTGCAGCCGGCGCCACCGCCGAATGCGTCTGCCCTGCCTCCGCATCGAACTGCGCGGCCGCCTGCGCGGACCTGTCTCTTATACACATCTGACGCTGCCGACGAAATGCGAACAGTGTAGAGCTCGGGGGGCGCCGGGTCGGAGAGGGGGGGGGGGGGGGGGGGGGGGGGGGGGGGGGGGGGGGGGGGGGGGGGGGGGGGGGGGGGGGGGGGGGGGG